>DATCFJ010000517.1:0-6733 GCA_036509605.1 Polyangiaceae bacterium
GGATCGCGCCGTCGAGCGCGGGTACGGTCGGCGTCTGTCCGCCCGGCTGTTGCGTGCCGATCACTTGATCGAGGTTCATGGAGGCGTCAGGCAGCGCCGCTATCTCGACGGCCGGGCGCACGTAGCTTGCGGCGTTGCAGATGCCGTTGTCCGTCGGGAAAAAGCTGATGCCGACGCCCAGCCCGGCATTCGCTTTGTCGTCCATGAACGCTTTCAAGGCGGCGCTCTCGACGGTCCAGCGCGTCGTCATCGAGAACGGCATTCTCGGTTCTACGTCGCATTGGGCGACGTCCGGCACCGGACAGTGCATCGAGCCGGTGATGTCGACCATGAAGTACAGATCAACCGGAATGGGCTGGCCGTCTGCAGCGCTCGTCGCGCAGGCCGCGTCCGGGTCGAAGGTGTCTCCAGTTCCCGAGCCGTTCGCGGAGTTGCCGGTCGCGGCTCCGCCGCCGCTGCCGGTGTTGATGCCTCCGCCCGTGCCAGTGTTGATGTTGCCGCTTCCGGCGCCGCCTTCGACTTGCGAGCCGTTCTTTCCGGCGCACGCGAGGGCGACGAGGAAGCCTAAAACCACGGGCGTGATGTAGCGAAAGCGCATCGGGGACCTCCCAGTAATCCTTCATATTAGCCCTCAGGCCCCGCTCTGCGGCATTTTTCTGCGATGTCCATTCCCGTATCGGTTACGTATGCATGCGCACGCCGAGGCGACGAAATTGGCTCGCGGTTTTGGTCGATAGGCCCACGTTGTCTACATCCACCCCCACGCTCCGACCGTACCAACGCGAGGCAATTGACGCAGTGCTCGCGGCGCGGCGTTCCGGTGTGCGCCGCATGCTCGTGTGTCTGCCGACTGGCGCCGGAAAGACGGTGATCTTTTCCGAGCTCGCACGACTTGCGCGCCGTCAGGTGCTGGTGCTTGCACACCGCGAGGAGCTCTTGTCGCAGGCCCAAGGCAAGCTCGAGCAGGCCCTCCAAGGCGTGCACGTCGTAGCCATCGAGCGTGCTGCCGAGCGCGCGCCGGCGGACGCCAAGGTGCTCGTCTGCTCGATTCGCTCACTGCACGAAGAGCGGCTAGCTCAGGTAGTTCGCGGTCGCGATTTCGGGCTGGTGATCTACGACGAATGCCACCACGCCGCCGCTGATGACAACCTGCGCGTGCTAAGCCAGCTCGGTGTGTTCGACTCCGCGTGGTCGGGCACGCTGCTCGGCTTCACGGCGACGACCGCGCGCGGCGACGGCAAAGGGCTCGATGCCATCTTCGAACGCATCGTCTATTCGCGCCCGCTGCCGGATTTGATCGACGACGGTTATTTGTCGCCTTTGCGCGGGTTTCGCGTGTCCACGGCCGCAGATCTCACGCGTCTGTCGACGACAGGTTTCGACTTTCGCGAGGACGAGCTGTCCGAAGCCGTCGACATCGAAGAGCGCAACGCGCTGGTCGCACGTTCGATCCAAGAGCTGGCGCGTGACCGCCGTACGATCGCGTTCTGTGTGACGGTCAATCATGCCCGCAACTTGTGCCGTTCGTTGAACGCGCTCGGCGTGCCGGCGGGCATCGTCCACGGAGCGCTGCCGGGGCCAGAGCGCGCTCGGGCTCTGGTCGACTTTCGCGCCGGCACTACGCAAGTTTTGTGTAACGTCGCGGTGTTGACCGAAGGCTTCGACGACCCCGGAGTGTCGTGCATTGCGATGGCTCGCCCCACGCGCTCGGAGGGCTTGTACGCCCAATGTGTAGGGCGCGGCACGCGGCTGCATCCGGGCAAGAAGGACTGCTTGATTCTCGACTTCGTGGATACATCCTCGCTCAGCCTGTGCAGTCTGCCCTCGCTCTTCGGCGCCCCGCGCGATCTGGATCTGCGCGGCGAAGACGTCAGCGCGGCGCGCCGCGTATGGCAGCAAATCCTGTTCGATCACCCCGGGTTCGAGCTCGAAGCGGGAGCCCTGACCTTGCCCGAGATCCAAGAGCGCGCGGCCAGCTTCGACCCGCTCACGTTGCAGGCAGACCCGGAAATTCGCGCGATATCGGGCAACGCTTGGTTTTCGCTCGGGCGCCATGGGTTGGGCTTGCACTTCCAGCGCCGCCCCGGAACGGTGAGCGTGGTGCTGGTTGTCTCGCGCGCTGCTCGCGGCAAACGCTGGGAGGTCAGCCTCGACGGCAAAGTGCGCGACCGCTTCTCGAGCATCGAAGCGGCGGTCGAAGCCGTCGACTACGAAATCGCGCGGATGGGCCTCGCGGCGAACGCGTCGGCGAACGAGCAGGCCGCGTGGCGTCGCGATGAAGGGCGCGCCGAGGCGTTACGGCTCGCGGTGTGGCGAAGCATTGTTGGCAAATGACCTGACGTCGAGCTGCGCGCCGTAGTTGCCGGCGCGTAGTTGCGGCTCATTGGCTACACACGACCGCGATTTCGGCGACGCTCCACCACACTCCCTTCACGCTGCCCGTTTGCGCAATGAGCAAGTAGCGTCCGCTGACCGGCGTCGCAAAGGCGAGCACGGTATCGGTAGCCTGCTGTCCGACGCCCGAGAGCAGCACGGGCGCTGCGGAGTTGTTGCTCGTGTTCGAGAAGCGCACCGCGTAGCCGCGCGGAAAGTCGGTGGGATTGTTGCCCAGCTCCAGTGTGACGCGGTCGATGCCGACGACGGCGCCGAAGTCGAGCTGTAGCCAGTCAGCGTTGGTCTGCGAAAGTCCAGTGGACCAGCGGTCGTCGAGGCTACCGTTCAGTATGTTGCTGGGTGGGCTGCCGTTCTCCGAGCTCGAGGCAGTGGCAACCCAAGTCGAGCGCTGCGTGAGCGGGTGCGCGCTGCACGGCGAGGTGGTGCTGCCACCAGCGCTGCCGGCGGTCCCGCCCGCGCCGGCCTTTCCGCCTGCGCCCCCTGCGCTGCCGGCAGTCCCGCCCGCGCCGGCCTTTCCGCCCGCGCCGGCCTTTCCGCCCGCGCTGCCCGCAGTTCCGCCCGCGCCCGTTTTTCCGCCGTTTCCTGAGGTTCCGTTGGTGCCCCCGGTTGCGCCAGCACCGCCGTGGGCAGTCGTTCCGCCGCCACCCGCGATTTCGGTGCTGCCCGCCTCGCCGCTCAGACCTGAGCTTCCGGCGCCAGGCACAGGGCCGGCCCCGCCGCCGCCGAACGCATCGCCGCCGTCCGGCGCCGGCTCAGCCTCCGATCCGCCGCCTCCTGATTGCGGGCCATCGCCTGGCGCGAACCCGGGCAACGGCAGCTCGGTGCCGCTGTACACATCGCAGGCCGCGCCGCCGACCCAACCCGCGGTCAGGACCAGCAACGGGCGAGCTAGGTCTCGCAATATTCCCACTCGTCGCGAGGCTAGCGGGCCGGACCGGCCCGGTCTTGTAAGGAACGGGCCAATAAATGCAAAAACCGTGTGCCACCCGCACGCCGGTCGCGAAACTCTAGCCAAGCGGAGCGATCCTCTGATGTCCCGGCACGATTGCCACCACTCACGGGTTTGGGAAAACGTCGCTTCGTCGCTGTGCCGCAGCGCGGCCTTCAGCTCCTCGCGCCGGCAACCGGTCTCCGTGTGCTAGGCGCGCGCCAATCGCGATGCCCCGCATTGCTTTGGCGAACCTGAGCGCGCTTGTCCCACGCGCGGCTCTGTGAACACTCTCCCCGCCGCATGCTCGAGTCACAGACCATCGATACCGCGCGCGTCGAGGGCGGCAGTGAATTCGTGCTCGCCCGGCACGACGAAGAGTGGATCGTGCGCGTCGACGGCCGCGTCTTGATGTCCAGCCGAATGCACGACTCCGAAGAGGCACTCGCCGAGCACGCCCTCGAGCGCTGCGACGACCCGGAGACCGTGCTCGTGGGCGGCTTGGGGCTCGGTTTCACGCTGCGCGCGGTGCTCGACCGAGTCTCCGAGCACGCGCAAGTGACGGTCGCCGAGTTGGTCCCGGAGCTCGTGGGCTGGAATCGCACTCATCTCGCCGAGCTTCACGATCACTCGCTGGACGACCCGCGCTGCCACGTCGTCGTGGGCGACGTGTTCGATCACATCAAGCGCTCCGCGCGCAGCTACGACGTGATCTTGCTGGACGTGGACAACGGCCCCGTCGCTTTGTCGAGCGCGAAGAACCAACGCCTGTACAGCGAGTACGGCGTGCGAGCGTGCCACCAAGCGTTGCGCCCGGCTGGCGTGCTCGCGGTCTGGTCGTCCGGGCCTAACGCGCGGTTCGAGCGCAGGCTAGCTTCCGCTGGTTTCGACGTGGAAGTGATGCGCGTGGCCGCACGCAAAGGCTCGCGCGCCAGGCACGTGATCTTCATGGCCGAGCGGCTCGCTCAGCGTTGACGCATTCAGAATGCGCCCCGGGGCCCGCGCGCAAGCTCAAAAGGCAGGTGCCGATGCCGACGCGGGAGGCGTGCTTGGCGTCGCGGGTTGCGCGGGTTGCGCGGGCGCAGCTGGGGCAGAGGGTGCTTGCACTGCGGTCGCCATGGCTGCGTTAAGCTGCGAAGCGGTGGGCGCGGTTGGCTTGGCATCGCTAGCTTTCGCATCGCTTGGCTTGGCATCGCCTGGCTTGCCATTGCTGGCCTTCGCGTCGTCATCCGCGTAGGGATTGAATTCGGTCGGCGCCGGAGCTGGGACGTCGGTCGAGGCGGGTGCTGACGGCTTGGCCCGCTTCGCGGCGCGCGCCTGCGTGACCACGGGCGTAGGCTTTGCCGCGACCGCTGGCGTGGTCGTCGCGCCAGCAACGGGCAGCGCGCTCGTTACGGTGCTCGGCACCGGCGTGACGGCATTCGCTGCTGGCTGAAGATTGGCCTTTGCTGGCTCGCGGTCGGCGGCGACCACCGCGGGCGCGGATGCGGGCGCTTGGGCGACGCTGGCGACCGGCGCACGCGCTGCCCAAAAAGTGAACCCAGAGGCAACGAGCGCGGAGCCCAGCGCGGCCCACAGCGCGACGCGCTTGGACGTCTTCTTCACTGCGCGCAGCTCACTCGCGAATACGACACTGCGGTCGCCCCACATCGCCACGCCGCGCGTAGAGGCCACATTTTCAGCCTCAGCAGTGGTCGGCGCCAGAGTATTGGTGGGCAGCGCGCGCACCGCGCGCACCGGCAAGCGCGAGGGCACCGCTGGCACGGGCGTGAGCTGACGCACGGCCGCGTTCGCGTTTGCAGGCGCAGGGCTGGCAGCGCTTTGGTCGACGATGCGCCCTTTGCCTTGCCACTCGGCTCGCACGGAATCCGAAAACGTGAGGCTAGCGGCGGGGCGATCGTACACGGCGAGCGCGTCGGATGAGTCCTCACGCTTCGGCGCGCTTGCTTTCGGCGTGCTGACCGGCGTGCTCAGCGCCGAGCTAGGCGGTGCGCTCAGCCCGGCAGGCTGCGCTACGCTCGCTGGGTCGCGTACGGCCGGAAAGCCCATCGGCAAAGTATTCAAGCGGCGTTGCTCGGCTGTCGGCTTGGGCGGCTTCTTGACGACGATCGGCCCGGGCGTGGAGGCCGCGGAGGGCAGCGCGCTGGGACCGGCGGCTAGGCGAAGCTGCGGCACCTCCGCCAGCGGGCTCCAGTCATGCATGCCGATGCGCCAGACGAGTGAGCGATTCGTGAGCCGGCCTGCACGCAACGCTTCTACGACTTCAGTGGTCACCATCGGCACGACGACGTCGTCGGCGACGTTCACCAACCACTCGTTGGAGTGCGTGCCGCTCGACTTGTGGTTCCCGGCGCGCAACGTCTCATCCTCGGAGTCGAGGGAGTCGAGCGTGTCGTGCTGTCCGTCGTTGGTGAGTCGGTAGTTGCTCATGCCGAGCCCAAAGCTAAGTGAGCATAGCCAGATTTGTATCGCCAGGCGGGGAAAATGCTGAAACGTGAATGATATTGCGATGCTATCCTGCGAGCATGATTCTCGAAGAGTCGTCCGTCGAGCTCACGACCCCGACAGGTCTCATGAAAACTTACGTATCGCGCCCCGTGGCGGCGGGGAGGCGTCCCGGCGTCGTCTTGTTCTCGGAGATCTTTCAGCGCACCGGACCGATTCGGCGCATGGCCTCGATGCTTGCCGGCCAAGGCTTCGTCGTGCTGGTGCCGGAGATTTTTCACGAGCTCGAGCCTTCCGGCAGTGTGCTCGCTTACGACCCGGTTGGGACCGAGCGCGGCAACCAGCACAAGGTCGGCAAACCCGTATCGGCTTACGACGCGGACGCGCGCGCGTGCCTGGATCATTTGGCTACGCGCGATGACTGCGACGGCCGTTTCGTGACGGCTGGCGTGTGCATTGGTGGTCACCTTGCGTATCGCTGTGCCTTCGATCCGCGAGTGCGCGCCGCGGCCTGTTTCTATGCGACCGACATCCACAAGGGATCGCTAGGGCAGGGTGGCGACGATTCTGTGTCGCGCACCGGCGAGATCAACGGCGAGCTGCTGATGGTTTGGGGGCGTCAGGATCCGCACGTCCCGGACGAAGGTCGCGCCCGAATTCAGGCGCGCCTGCTGGAGACCAAGCGTAACTTCACCTGGCACGAATTCAACGCCGCCCACGCCTTCCTACGCGATGAAGGCCCGCGCTACGATCCGGCATTGGCGCTGCTTTCGTACCGTCTGATGATCGACTTGTTCCAGCGCACTTAGGGCCCGCGAATGGTCAAGTCGATCGCCCTCGCAGCCGATGCATCCCGGCTGGCTTCGTTGCTCCTCAGTTACATACCAGCAGTATGCGCCTTCGTCGCGCCTCGCCGGCCGGGCGCCTCGACCGCGATCATCGACCGACTTGACCATTCGCGGGCCC
>DATCFJ010000518.1:0-21172 GCA_036509605.1 Polyangiaceae bacterium
TCAGCGACGCAGTGGCGCGCGGTGAGCAGCAAGTTCGGCGCGATCAACGACGCTGAGCACAGCGCGACGCCCTCCGTCGCGCGATGGGAGACCAAGATGAACACGTTCGAGTCGACACTATCCGGTTCACCGCCGCTGATCGCGGCGCTGACCTGTTTCAGGGCACTGGCAGAACCCTGCGAGCCACAGGCCGCGATGCTGCACGCTGCGCTGAGAAGGAGCGCCGCTCGGACGAACATCGGGCTTCTGGCAGTCATGACGATGTACTCGAGTTAGGGTACGGTGACCCGCCTCCGAACGCCAGCAAGCCCCGACAAACGAGCCAATGAAATCGTGAAAAGCGTCATCGTCGAACAAGCCGTGCATGCTCCCGTCGAAAGAATTTGGCGCGCCTGCACGGAAGTGCAGGGCCTATGCGCATGGCAAGCCGATGAGATCGAAGGCAGAGTCGCCGCGGGTGCAGAGCTGGTGCTCGGCTGGCCGAGCCTGCGCGTTGCGATCGATCTGCGCGTCGAGCGCGTCGAGCCAATGCGGCGCGTCGTCTTCAGCAGCGAAGATTCACGCCTCGAGCTGCACGTCGCGCCGGGCAAAGTAACAATCGAACACACCGCGGACTTCGACGACGACGAATGCGAAGGCACGCTCTCGTCGTGGCGCCTGTCACTGGCAACACTCGCGCACTACCTCGAGCACCACGACGGTCGCAGCCGCACCGTCCACTGGGCCATGCAACGAGCCACCACCAGCCTCGAAGACGCGCACGCTTTCTTCACGCTCTCGGGAGCTCAGAGCGGTTGGCTCACGCGCAACAACGGCAGCGACATCGGCGCGGTGGGCAGCGAGGTCGCCCTCGACCTAGCCTGGGGCACTGCCATGACCGGCCGCGTCCTATCCCACACGCCTCCGCGCGACCTGCTCCTCTCCTGGCGAGAGACCAATCAATCCCTCCTCGCGCTCCGCACCCTCCCCTCCCACGAAGCCCCCGACGAACGCCTGCTAGTCGCCACCTGGTCCACCTGGGATCTCCCCGAGACGGCGCCCACCACGGCGAATTTGCAAGGCGCCCTCAGCCGACTCGCGAGGGTGCTCGAGAACCGGGCGCGAGCGTAAGCGCGCCTCGAACAGCGACGGGCACGCCACGGCTCGGTGTTCATCCGCGGCGGAGGCCTGCCGCGGCGCGTCCGGCGCGCGTCAAATTCCGTTCGCCGGCGCGGTCCCTGCTCAGTCGGCAGGACGTGAAACGCGAAAACAACGGCACGCTCATAAATTGGCCCTATTCAAAAAGAGCGCAGAGCGAGTGCGAGCGAGGCAACTCGGGCTACGTTTCTCTCGAGAACCTGCGAGACGCGATATCTCTCGCCGTTGACGGGGCCCGGTGTGAATACGCCTTCGGAATGGTCTACCACGGTAAGGTTCCGACGACTTGTCGTGGCTACCATGCTCCTCCGGCGGCGCGACGCGCTTCTCGTTCCGGCAACGTGGGTGCGAAGGAACGTAGCCCAGGTCGTGGACTGCGGTCGGCCCGGTCGACCGTTGCGCTTGGGCATGTACTTGGCGACGGTGTCCTTGCTCACCTCATGGCCGAGCTTGGCGAGCTCGCCCGCGATCCGGCGCCGACTCCACAGCGGATCTTCCGCGGCCATGCGTTCGATCAGGGCGATCAGCTCCGCGCTGATCGGAGGACGGCCGATATGCTCAGACTGCATCGTCCAGAACCCGGCAAAGCCGCGACGATGCCAGCAGATCATGGCGCAAGCGACGGAGAGGCGAGCGCTGAGCCGTGCGCGAGCAAAATTGCCCCAACTTGCAGCATGGATAGAGCGCGTTTCGCCGGGGTGGCAGCAGACCTCGGCATACTGGGTTGACGATCATGATTGGCTTGGTGCGTGCTCTTCGCACTATTGCAAGTCTATAGGCTGACCTCGGCGGGCCGTGATTGGTTGAAAAGACAACATGGTGCAGGATTCATGCATTCCCGGTCCACCAGTGCGGCCGCCTTTTTCCCCGCCCAGCATGACGACTCTCGGATGTGTTCGAACCGAAGGCGAAACGTTTAAGTGCTCGAGCGACGTGTACGAGGAATGCTGATGATCACGACGAGGCCCCGCATGCTTTCGATGCTCGGTTCGTTGGCATTGAGCGTCTGTGCGTGCACCGAGGAGAAGCGCCCGCCGCCGCCACCGCCCACCGTGCTCGTCGAGCTCGTGGCGCGGCAGGACGTGGCATTGTTCATCGAGGCGGTGGGCGAGCTCGATGGCTACCTGAACGTCGACATTCGCGCGCGCGTGAAGGGCTACTTGCGCTCGCAGGACTACAAAGACGGCGGGCCAGTAAAAGAAGGCCAGTTGTTGTTCACGATCGAGCCCGAGGAGTACCAGAACGACCTCGCATCGGCGAACGCAACGCTGGAGCGTGCCAAAGCGGCCAAGCTGAACGGCCAGGTGAGTTTGGACCGCAATCGGTCGCTGGCAAACCAGGGCTTGGTTGCGACCCAGGTAGTCGACAACTCGGTCGCTTCCGCCGCCGACGCGAACGGCCAGGTCATGGCCGCACAGGCCGCGCTCCGCCAAGCGCAGCTCGACTTGTCCTACACGCGTATCAAGGCGCCGCTGTCGGGCATCGCGGGGCTCGCGCTCGTGCGCATCGGCAACTTGGTCGGTCAGGAAGGGCCGACGCTGCTCACTACGGTGTCACAACTCGATCCAATGCGCGTCAATTTCCCGATGAGCGAGATCGACTACGTACGTTTCCCCGATCGTTTGAAGCACCTCGAGCAGCGCGACGTCAGCTGGGCGCGGCGGCAATTTCCGAAGCTCGATGCGCATCAACATGCCGATGGCGACGACCCGGGTATCGAGCTCGTCTTGGCGGACGGTAGCGTCTACCCGCATCGCGGTCTGCTGGTTGCGGCAAATCGCCAGGTCGATCCGAGCACGGGCACGATCCAACTGCAGGCGCTGTTCCCGAACGCCGACGGGGCTTTGCGCCCGGGCGAATACGCGCGCGTGCGCGTTCAGCGCCAAGATCAGGGGCAGAGCGTGCTTGCGGTGTCGCAGCGGGCGCTGATTAACGTGCAAGGCAACTACTCGGTGGCCGTTGTCGGCGCCGATCACAAAGTGAAGCTTCGGCGCGTGGATCTGGGGCCACCCGCCGGAGGAGCACGCATCGTCAATAGCGGGCTCAACGAGGGCGACAGCGTGATCGTCGAGGGCGTACAAAAGGTTACTGACGGCAGCTTGGTGATCCCGAAACCCGCGCCAGCCGTATCGGTATCAGCGGCGGCCTCCGCAACGGCGAACTGACCGTGTCGAACTTCTTCATTCGTCGACCGATCGTCGCCATCGTGATCGCGGTCCTCACCGTGCTGCTTGGCACCGTGTCGCTGCTCGGCCTACCCATCTCACAGTTCCCTCAGATCTTGCCGCCACAGGTCAACCTGACCACGACCTACCCGGGAGCCGACGCGCTCACGATAGAGCAGGCGGTCGCGACGCCCATCGAGCAACAGATGAATGGCGTCGACCGTATGCTGTACGTGCAGTCGACGAATGCCAACGACGGCTCGATGAACCAAACGGTCACGTTCGACGTCGGCACCGATGGCGACATCGACAACGTGCTGGTCAACAATCGCTTTTCACAGGCGCTGCCTTTTTTGCCGCAGGATGTGAAGAACATCGGCGTCACGATAAAGAAGTCGTTGGCCTTCCCGCTGCTCGTCATTTCGATCTACTCGCCAGACGGCCGCTACGATCCGACATTTCTCGCGAACTACTCGCTGATCAACATCAATGATGCCATCTTGCGCGTGAAGGGCGTGGGCGACGTCAGGAACTTCGGCTCATCCGAGTACTCGATGCGCATCTGGCTCGACCCGGATGTCTTGGCGCGGCTCTCGCTCACGGTGGCCGACGTTCAGAACGCAATTCGCGCACAAAACGTGGTGAATCCCGCCGGCCAAGTGGGCGCGGAGCCCGCTCCCGCCGGGCAGCAGCTCACCTATACCGTGCGCGCGCAAGGCCGGCTGGTGGAGCCGGCCGACTTCGGCAACGTCATCTTGCGAGAGAACGCGGACGGTTCGAACGTGCGTCTACGCGACGTTTCGCGGATCGAGCTCGGCGCGCTGAGTTACCAGCAGTACGGGACGTTCAATGGCAAGCCCGCTTGCGTCGTGGCCGCGTTCCAAACCCCAGGCTCGAACGCGCTCGACGTTCAAAAGGGCATCCTGGCCACGATGGCCACGCTCGCCAAGCGCTTCCCGCCTGGCGTCGCCTACAAGGTATCGCTCGACACCACCGCCCCCGTGGTCGCCGGCATTCGCGAGATCGTCCAAACGCTTCTGGAAGCGATCGCGCTGGTCGTGCTCGTGGTCTTCGTGTTCTTGCAGAGCTGGCGCGCCACGTTGATCCCATTGCTCACCGTGCCTGTGTCTTTGGTAGGCGCCTTCGCCGTGTTCCCGCTGCTAGGCTTTTCGGTGAACACGCTGTCCTTGTTCGGGCTCGTGCTCGCAATCGGTCTGGTGGTGGACGACTCCATCGTCGTGGTCGAGGCGGTCGAGCATCACATCGAGCATGGCATGAGTCCACGCGACGCCACGGTGCAGGCGATGAAGGATGTTCAGGGGCCGGTGGTCGCCATCGCGCTAATCCTCGCGGCCGTGTTCATTCCGGTCGCGTTCTTGAGCGGAATTACCGGTCGACTGTATCAACAGTTCGCGCTCACGATCGCCGTGTCGGTTTTGATTTCGGCGTTCAACGCCCTCACATTGAGCCCTGCGCTGGCAGCCATGTTGCTGCGCCCGCGCTCTGAATCGAAGGGCTGGTTTGGGAGGCTCGGCGCTCGCTTCAATCGCGGCTTCGGACGAACGACGGATGGCTATATTGCCGTAAATCGCCACTTGGTTCGGAAGCTGTTCATCCCGCTGCTGCTGCTTGCAGGCGTGGCTGTCATTTCCCTTCTCCTGGCGCGGAGTGTGCCGACGGGTTTCGTTCCCGACGAAGATCAAGGATACGCCATCATCGGTGTGCAGTTGCCGGACGGGGCGTCTATGCAGCGCACCAAGGCCGTGTACTCGCAGATCGACTCTATCCTTTCCAAGGAGTCAGGCATCAAGGGGTACAATGGCATTGCCGGCTTCAGCTTATTCACTCGAACCGCCGCCAGCTACACCGGCATGGGCTTCATCGGCCTCAAGCCCTGGGACGACCGCAAGGGCGACAACATGACCTCGGCGGCCATCCTGAGGCGCTTGAACGGCCAATTCGCGCGCATCATCGAAGCGCGCGTGTTCGTGGTAGCTCCGCCGGCCATTCCGGGCATCAGCTCGGCCGGCGGCTTCAGTATCATGCTGCAAGACCGCAGCGGCGGCTCGGTCGCGCTTTTGGCTCAGAACGTGGGAAAATTCTTGGCTGAGGCCAAGAAGCGACCTGAGCTCGAGGGCCTTCGTCCACTTTTTTCGCCTGCCGTGCCGCAGCTGTTTGCGGACGTCGACAAGGACAAAGCGCTGAAACAAGGCGTCGCGCTAGGTGATGTGTACGGCACGCTTCAAACATTTCTCGGCGGCTCTTACGTGAATGACTTCAGTCGCTTCGGTCGGCAATGGAAGGTGTTCGTGCAGGCGGAAGGCAATGTCCGCAGCTCACCCGAGGACATTCGCAAGTTCTACGTGCGCAACGCCAAGGGCGAAATGGTTCCCCTCTCGTCTTTCGTGACCGTGCGCCAAGTGAGCGGCCCGGAATACACGGTGCGTTTCAACCTATATCGCGCGGTCGAGATCCAGGGCTCACCTGCCGCTGGCTACAGCTCGGGTCAAGCGCTCGATGCCTTGGAACAAGTTGCCGCAAAGACCTTACCACCCGAGATGAGCTACGCCTGGAACGGCCTTTCGTATCAGGAAAAGGCGGCCCAGGGCGGCTCGGCTCGCGTACTCGGTCTATCGCTGGTGTTCGTGTTTTTGATCTTGGCTGCGCTGTACGAGAGCTGGTCACTGCCGTTCAGCGTGTTGCTGAGCACGCCCGTTGCGCTGCTCGGCGCGTTTCTGGGTCTCATTTCCCGGCACTTAGACAACAACGTGTACGCGCAAATCGGCCTGGTCGTGCTCGTCGGGTTGACGGCCAAGAACGCGATTCTGATCGTCGAGTTCGCCAAGGCGGAGCTAGAAAGAGGCAAACCGATCGTGGAGGCCGCCTTGGAGGGTGCCCGCCTGCGGTTGCGACCCATCCTCATGACCTCCTTTGCCTTCGTCCTTGGCTGCGTGCCGCTCTGGGTTGCGAGCGGCGCGGGCGCGGCGGCCCGACGCGTGATGGGCACCGTCGTGGTCTCCGGCATGCTCGCCGCCACGGTGCTCGGCATCTTTTTCATCCCCTCGTTGTTCGTATTGGTCGAACGCCTCAAGTCTCGCAGCAGCGGCGTGGGACCAACGAACCCCCTTGAGCCACCGGATCCGGGCGCGATAGCCGAAAGCGGCTGAACGAACGAAGCTCGATACCCGAGACCCCCGGGCTTGCCGCTTATCTCGCTTCCGACGACAGGCGGCTGTCACGGGCTCCACGTTCTTCATCGACAGCGCCAAGCGCTCACCGAGTCGCCCGATGTCGATGGAGCCCGCGCTGCGCTCCGTCGCTACCTAAAGGACGTGGAGATCACGCTCACCCCCGAGCGGTTCGAGGGGCGGGAGACCTATGTCGCTCGTGGTTTACGGTGCCGATTGAGGAGCGGGTCGCCTGACCACGACCGACCCGCTCGACCCTGAGCACTGGCGCCGGCCCGCCCCGGTCGAGTAATTGCTAAGCTCGAGACGTGACCGTGGAAGAGCTAGCACGACGAGAACGGGCGACAGAGCGAGCTAAGGTGATGGTCATACATGAGGCTCGGCGAACCGGAGTTTGATTTTACACCTGTCCAGGGTGCAGCAGCCATCTCGCTAACCACGCGACGCACCATCGAGCGCTTTAGTCTCGCCGGTATGGCTAACGCTGGGCATGCGCGCCACGGCGTTCCCGTGCGCTTCGTTCCGCGAACCCGTCCATGATCGAGCTCTTCGACGACTTTCGCGACATCCTCGTTGAGCTCCACAATGCGGGGACTCGCTTTGTCGTGCTCGGCGGCCACGCGGTCGCGTTCTATGGGCGCCCGCGTGCGATGGACTTCGCTTCCTACGACGGCGTCCTCCAGCTCGGTGTTCCCACCGGTCAATGCTCGCAACGCGCCGTTGGGATGCATGTAGCGTCGTTCGCTCGCAGCCCGCGTCCAGTCAAAGCGCCGCACCCCGCGCATATCAACACTGCCCGCGCCGCCCGCGGCCCCACGCGACCCGCCGCCTCACGCGACCTGCTGCCGCCCCCACACTTGCGCAAGTGTGCTGCATCAAGGCGACCCCCAAACTCAGCAGATTATCGGGCGCCGTTCACTCCAAATCCGCGCAGCAGCGCGTGCCTGTGGAGTAATCGAAATAGCTCGCGCCGTGCGCGGAGATTTGGGCGTCGCAGCCTTTGGTGGTGGCGCGGGCGTAGAAGCCACCGAGGAACATGCCTTCGTCGACCCATTCGTCGAGGTTGCCAACCATGTCGTAGATCTTGTCGTTGCCCCATTCGCTTGCGCAGCTGGTGGTCGCGCCGGTCAGGCGGAGCAGCGGGTCGTCACCCTCTTCCACCAAGTTGAGCCGCGGATCCAAGAGCCCCACCGAAGAGGAAGCGTGCAGCACGTAGCCGGGGTGAACGGCGCGGTGCACGTTGCAACGGCCGGCGCGGAACGTGTCGCCGTACGGAAATTGCGTTTCCTTTTGGCCGCGGCAGGCGGTAAGCCACTCTTCCTTGGTGCACATGCGCTTGTGCGCGTTCTCGCAAGCTTTGCGCGCCGTGTAATACGACAGGTAGCCCTGCGGCACGACCGACGGCTCGGACACCGCGCGCGGCTCGAAGCTATGCTCACGTTGAAACGAGGACAGCTCCGGTAGCGGCAGCGAGCGAGCCACCGCGTTACCGAGCGTGCTCTGTTCGCACAACCAGGTGTCGCGCACACTCGCGGCAAGCTTCGAGCTCGGCGGATAATACGGTGACAGTGCCTCGCCGCTCGCGGCGTCCACCGTGTGTACTTCCCAACGGTCGATGCAGAACGAATGCACGTGCACCATGTCCGGGCTGCAGCGGCGTGCCGCCACCGCCCCAGCGCGCGGCGGCTCTGCCCGTAGGGTCCCGAAGCCGAGCCCTGCAAGCAAGAAGAACAGCACCGCTAAACGCCGACGCATGCCCCCCAGCTAGCAGCATTTCGGCCGCGCGGGCCAAGCATTGCGAAGCGGGCCGCGAAGGCACATCGTAACCGAGCGATGTCAACCGACCTAGCGAGCCTGAGGCAGCACTTGGTGGAACGAATCCGCGCGTCGACCGATCTGCACGACGCGCGCATCCTGCAGGCATTCGCCGACGTTCCGCGCCACCAGTTCCTCGCCGAAGCGCAGCTCGAAATCGCTTATGAGGACCGCGCCGTTCCGCTCGACGACGGGCAGACCGTGAGTCAGCCGAGCATGATCGCGATCATGCTCCAAGAGCTCGCCTGCGAGCCCGGTCAGCGCGCGCTCGAGGTCGGAGCGGGCTCGGGTTACGCAGCCGCGGTGCTCGCGCGCCTCGTGGCACAGGTGTACGCCATCGAGCTGCGTCCAGCGTTGGCCGTCCGTGCACGCGCAGCGCTGGAGCGAAGCGGAGTGACGAACGTGCAGGTGATTCAAGGTGATGGCAGTCGCGGCCTTGCTGGTCAGGCACCGTTCGATCGCATCTTGGTTTCCGCTGCGCCCACGCGCATCCCCGATGCGTTGATCGCTCAGCTCGCCGTGGGCGGGCGGATTGTTGTCCCGGTCGGCGACGAACGCAGCCAAACGCTCGTCGTGGGCCACAAAACGGGCCCGGATGACCTGACTTGGGAACGCACCGTGCCGTGCATTTTCGTGCCTCTCGTCAGCGGTTAGACGGTAGAAGGCGCTAGCACGGGGTTCATGCCGAGCCGACGGTGCGCGTCGTGAACGACATCGGGCTCGTGCCGATGCGCTGGTAGGCGCGCGCCCAAAGCTCCGCCGGTGAGGTCTCGAAGACAACGTCGGGGGTGACGTCGGTTGGCAGCCATGCGCCGGACTTGATCTCGTTTTCGAGCTGCCACGGGCCCCAGCCAGCGTAACCCATTAGTGTGATTAGCCCAGGCGGGACCGGACCTGCCGCTACGAGCTCGAGAACTTTGCGCGAAGCGCTGGCCATGATGCCTGGGGCGACTTCCGTCTGCCCCTCGAGCTCGACCGGCAAGACGCCGCTGGGATACACGAGCCAGACCTGCTCCTGAGAAACCGGACCGCCGTAACGCACGACGCCCGCAATCTTCGGCGCGCTCTCCGCCAGCTTAGTGCGCACGAGCAGCTCGGACAGCGGCATCGATTCTTGGCCGTTCAGCACCCAACCGAACGCGCCTTCCGGGCCATGCGCGGAGAGCAGGACCACGGAGCGCTCGAAATTCGGATCCGCGAGCGGTGGCGCAGCCAAGAGCAACCCCGGAGCCAATGCGGACGACATGGTCAAGAACGCTAACGTGCTCCCCGGCGGCCGTCGATTCGACCCAAGGCTGTGCGTGCCCCGAGGCGAGCTCGAGGCCGCCCGCGGGCCTGGAAAACGCCCTACTTCGCCACCCAATTGGCGGTTTCCGCTGGGAAACCCGGAAAAACTGGCCGTCCGACGTAGCAACTATGAAAGCCGCGTGTCGCGCTCGATGGCTTGCTGATACAGTGAATGCCGGTCGATGCGCGTCACCTTTTATGGCGTTAGGGGTTCGGTTCCTTCACCTGGGCCGCAGACTGCTCGCTATGGGGGGAACACCTCATGCGTCGAGGTGCGACTCGCCGACGGCTCGGTGTTAGCGCTCGATGCGGGCACTGGCCTGCGTCAGATGGGCAACAACTTGCTGCGCGAAGGGCGAACGTCCCCGGTGCACTTGCTGCTCTCGCACACGCATTGGGATCACGTGCTCGGTCTGCCCTTCTTCGGACCGCTGTGGGGCAAGGACAATCACATCTTCGTGTACCCGCTCGCGAACGACGCGCAGGAGCGCTTCCAGCGCAACATCTTCGACGACATTCACTTCCCCGTCAGCGTCGACGACATTCCCGCGCGCATGGAGTTCGTGAAGCCAGACACGCTAACGTGGCGCATTGGTTCGGCGACGGTGAGCCGGATCATGCTCAATCATCCGGGCGGTGCGCAGGGCTTCCGCATCGACGACGACGGTGGCACCTCGCTCGCGTACATAACCGACAACGAGCTGCGTGCCGGCAAGGCACTGGTTACTGTCGAGGAACTGGCGCGCTTCGCGGACGACGTGGACGTGTTGATCCACGACTCGCAGTACTTGATGGCCGACATGCCGCACAAACACGGCTGGGGTCACTCCGTCGTGGACGACGTACTGAACCTGGGCGTGCTGGCCGAGCCGAAGAAGCTGATCCTGTTCCATCACGATCCCGACCGCACGGATGACGCGCTCGATGCCATCGGCGACCGCTCGCAAAGGTGGGTGGCGGAGCACGCCAAGGGCACTGAAGTGATCGTGGCAAGCGAAGGCCTGACGCTCGACGTGCCCCAGAAGTAACCGCGCCGTTTTCCAATTGTTGCGTAATTGCGCCGAAAACTGAGGCCATTGGTGCGCTCGGGGAACACTCCTTTTCGAAATGTGGGCTATTGGCGAGGCCCGCTTCGGGCTAGTTCTCCGGCCATGGGAATTTTTAGAGAGTCCGTTTTAGCGACCATCTTCGTCACGCTTTCGGCGTGTGGCGGTCCGCCCGCCGAGCCCGCGACGCCGCCGCCTCCGCCCGCACCGTCTGCCGAAGCGCCTGCCCCGAGCGCTGCCGCACCGGAGGAAACGCCGAAGCCTGCTGAGACCGCAGCTGCGCCCGCAGCTCCCCCCGCGCCCGCGACGCCCGCGCACGACATGTGGAAGGACGGCATGAGCAAAGACCAGCAAGTCGCGTTCATGAAGAAGAACGTCGTGCCCGAGATGGAACCCGTCTTCAAAGCGTTCGACGACAAGCGCTACGCAAAATTCAGCTGCAAGACCTGCCACGGTCCGAAGTTCCAGGTGCCGAAGGACTTCTTGCCCAAGCTGACCTTCAGCAAGGAAGGCAAGATGCTCGCACCGACCGGTGAGAAAGCAGCCAAGGTCGGGGAGTTCATGGGCAAGGAAGTGGTGCCGCACATGGCCACCGCCCTGGGACTCGCGCCGTACGACATGGCCACGGGCAAAGGTTTCAGCTGCCACGGCTGCCACGACGTGAAGATGAAGTAATACGCTTCGGAACACCCGACGGGGTGAGCCGCTTCGGAACACCCGACGGGGTGAGCCGCTCGCCGCGCGTAAGGCCTCGCTGCAGCTTCGAGTAAATATGAAAATCGTGCTGTTCGGAGCGACCGGCATGGTCGGCCAAGGCGTGCTGCGCGAGTGCCTGCTCGATCGCGAGGTCGAGCAGGTACTGAGCGTGGCGCGCAGCTCGGTAGGACAATTGGATCCGAAGCTGCGCGAGTGCGTGGTGCCAAACTTGAGCGACTTGACGAATGTCGAGCCAGAGCTGGTTGGTTACGACGCTTGCTTGTTTTGCATGGGTGCGTCCGCAGCCGGCCTGAGCGAAGAGGAGTACCGCCGTATCAATCACGACCTACCGCTCAGCGTCGCCAACACCCTACTGCAACAGAACCCAGCTATCCGATTTCAGTACGTGTCGGGCGCCGGCACCGACAGCTCTGAGCGTGGCCGCGTGATGTGGGCGCGCGTGAAGGGCGCCACGGAGAACGCGCTGTTACGCATGCCGTTCAAGGCCGCGTACATGTTGCGGCCCGGCCTGATCCAGCCGCTGCACGGGATCGTCTCGAAGACCAAGTTGTACCGCATTATCTATGCGGTCATCGGCGTGCTCTTCCCAGCGCTCAAAGTGCTGTTTCCGAAGTCCCTACTGACAACCGAGGATCTGGGGCGGGCAATGCTCGAGATCGCCAAGCACGGCGCGCCAAAGCCGGTGCTCGAGGCCTCGGACATCAACGCACTGCTCCCGCCGACGCCCGCGGCGAGCTGAGCGTTCGAGCGCAAGCGGGCCCGGAAAACCCGAATAAAACGCACAGCAGGTTGCCCTTCTTACGGCCTACCGGCAGCATTTGGGAATGTCGAATCGTCTGTCTCAAGACACGGAAGACGCAGCCAAGGTGCTGGCCGCTTTCCGCGACAAGTTCCACCCCCACGAAACGCTCCATGAAAAGCTGAGCGCTGCCGAAGATCTGCGAGCCAAGTTGGTCAACGTCACCAGCGGCGTCCGGCAATGGAGCGTCAAATCCGCAGGCGACGACACGCTGGTGGCGCTAAACGGCGCGGGCGTTGTGCATGTGCATACGAAACCCGAGACCGGCCAAATTCTCCTCTCCAGGGACGGCAAGAACTGGGAACACCCGCTGATCGAGTACGACGTGTTCAACCACGAATGGATTGGTAGCGAGGTCGACCCGGACATCGTTCTTCCACCCCGCGAGCGCCGGCCGCACAAGGCCGCGCTGGTCGCGTTGGTCGAGCATGTGGTCCGCTTGTTAGCTGAAACCGGCTGATATTTCCGGGCGGGGCCTTTCCGCGCGCGCCCCAGTTGCAAAAGTTTTGCATAGGACGCGCTTCTGCGGCGTCTAGGCTGCCCGCGAGAACCTCGATCTATGTCGGAAGGCCGACGTAGATCGGCTCCCACGTGAGGGCACGAGGCCGTCCCCAGCGCTCGCGCGAGTCTCAAGCCATGATTCTGGCCAAAAGGCGCTGGCCTCGACGCCTTCCGCTGGGTTGGCGCCCGTGACAGAAGGCGTTCCCCCCTCGGCGATTGCGGGCGAAGTTACGCGGTGAGAAAGCGAACCAGATAGCCCGCCGCAGCACCGCCGAGCACGAGCCACGTGGAATTCAGATTGAAGCGGATGAGCAGGAGCGCAGCCACGACGGCGAGGGCGCAGGTTGGTAGATCGACCATCGCGGTTCGTCCGAGCTGTGCTGTGACGACGGCCATCAGTGCCAGCGAGGCGACGTTGACTCCATCGAGAAAGGCGCCGGCCGCGGGTGACGCACGGAGCCGCGGGATGAGCGGCCCGCTGAGCGCAACGAACAGGAACGCGGGCAAAAAGATGCCGAGCGTCGCGAGCAGCGCGCCCTTCGATCCGGCCAGCAAATAGCCGATGAATGTTGCTGTCGTGAATACGGGGCCCGGAGTCACTTGCCCGACGGCGACCGCGTCGATCAGCTGACCTTGCGACAACCAGCCGAGACGCTCCACGAGATCGGCCCGAAGGAATGCGATCAGCACGTAGCCGCTGCCGAATAGCAACGAGCCGATCTTGAAAAATACCCAGAAGACCCCCGACAAAGTGACAGCTTTCGCGCCGACGCCGACCGCGACCGGCAGCGCCGGGACGAGCTGCTGAAGCGCGCCCCCGTCGGAACGCTTCAGGTCGAGCGACCGTGCCAGTAGGGCCGCAGCCCCGCCAGCGCCTAGCAGCACGAGCAGCTCGTTTGCGCCGAGCGCAGTCAAAGCCGCGGCGAGCACGCCCAGCAGGCGCAAACGCCAGGTGCGCGCGGCCTTCGGTGCCAAGCGCCAGACCGCTTGCGCGACTACAGCGAGGATGACCGGCTTCACTCCATAAAGGAGCCACGCTGCCGCGGGCACTGTGCCGAAACGCACGTACGCCCAGGCGAGCACCCCGGTGATCAGCGCAGCCGGGACAATGAACGAGGCCCCAGCGACCACCAGCCCAGCCCAGCGGCGCCGCTGCCAGCCGATATGAATGGCCATCTCGGTCGAGTTCGGACCGGGGATCAGATTGGTTGCGCCGAGCAAATCGAGGAAGTGCTCCTCCGTGAGCCACTGACGCCGCTGCACCACTTCGTCCTGCATCATGGCAATGTGAGCCGCAGGGCCGCCAAAGGCGACCGTGCCCAGCCGCAGGAAGAGCAGGCTCAGCTCGCGTAGTGAAGTCTTCTCTTGGCTGGCCATGCTCGCGAGCTCAGCGCGGCATGCCAGCGCGCGCGGCGCGGCGCAACGTCAAGTGACAGCGGTACGCACGCCGGCGGCAACTTCCGTCGTGCCATCGACGGTAATGTTGCCGCCGGCGTCGAGCGTGACGGCGTAATGGACGAGCGGCGAGCCCGCCGGGCCCTGCAACACTTCACCGTTGTTGTTGAACAGGCTGCCGTGACACGGGCAATACAGAGTCGTGCCACTCGGAGAGACGTCGCAACCTGCATGAGTACAGGTGATGGTCATGGCGTAGAGGCCGTCTTTGTCGCGCGCAAGAACGGCAGGGGCGTTCGGCACCAGCGCGAGCAGGCCTTCACTGGTGCTACTCACGTTACCGGCCGACACTTTGCCGAAGGACGCCGGCGACCCGGACGCACCAGCACAGGCAACCAGCGGGCTGGCTGCCAACATTTTCAAGAATGTGCGACGTTGATTTTGAATCATGGCTTTAGGGTGTCGTGCGCTTGGTGTGTTCAGGCAGCGGATTGCCCGCAGAAACATCTAGAAAAGGTGGGACGAAAGGACACGCGGGCATCGGCAAAAAGGGGCTTTGTCTAGGGCGAGGTGGCAGCGCCTTGGCAGATCCAATCCGAGACGGTTTGAAGATCATCCGAGCTGAACGGCGGCTGCGAGAGCGGCATCTGAGATCCGCTACAAAGATTTCGTCCGGTCAACTTCTGAAGCACGTAGCTTCGTTCTGGGTGTGCGGGCTCGATCATCTGCAGCTCGCCGCAGCACTCGACCGACGGCACGCCAACTTGCTCGGCGATCTGCCCGGCGCTGAAGCTATGGCAGACCTCACCCGCACAGCTATTGAAGAGCGGCACGATATCACGAGTGAAACTACGCGGTTTGAGCGAGACGCACGCGCCCGCGTCAAACGCGCGCAATGCTCCCGCGTCTGGGCAGGTGACAGGGGGCACAATCAGGTTCAAACCGCCATCGTTCGCCGGCTGCCCTTCGCTGGGCGATTTACTGCAGGCGGCGAGGGCGCCGAGCAGACTGAAGCAGAAGCCCGAGAGCGCCCGTCTTTCACTTCGTTTCGTGAAGGTCAACTGGTGTCCCTTAGCGCTTCTTGACACGGCTGGCGCCGGAGATCTGATCGGGCTTGGACGGGTTGCTGGGTGCCTTGTTTGACCACGCTGCAGATCCCGCAGGGAGCGTCTTTGACGGAGCAGGTTTGCTTGCAGGTCCGGCGGAGCCAGCCGCGCGCGGCACCGGCGCGCTTCGTGCCGGGGCTTCGGCGTCGGGCGGAGCATCCGCGAACGCCTCGTCGTGCGGCAGCGTGGGTTTCCAGGCTGTCGTGCCGTGACACGTTTCGCACTGACTCGAAAAGCTGGCGTGGTGTTCGACCTTTGCATTGGCGGATGTGTGCTCTGTCTGATGGCAAACGGAGCATTGGTTAGTGGTGCCCTCGAAGGTCGGTGTCGGGCCGCGGTGGCAAGCGAAGCACGCGGCTTTCGCGTGTCCACCTTGCAGCGGGAAACTGTGCACGAGCGCGCTTCGCGCGGGATGCCAGCCGGCCTCGCCGTGACAGACGCCGCAGGTCGTCGGGCGAACCCCGGGATGCGGCGGGTGGCTGGTGGCTTGGTATTCTTGCAGGTGACAGCTGGCGCAGCGCAGAGAGGGCGGCTCCGCGGTGGCACTTTCGTTCGCTGAGCAACCGCTCAGCGAGCAGCACAAGGCGCACAGTAGCGCGAAGCGCAACCGCAGCTGATTTCCGCTAAATAGCAGCGGCGCGGCGCTCAAAACTTCTCCTCTCTGAACGACATGCCCAAACCGCGACACAAGGGCGACAGCAAACTACCGAGCCCCGGTGGCCCGCAGAAGTAGACGTCCACTTGATTGGGTCGGTGTCGCGCTGCAATGGACCCCAGCATCCCAGCCCAGTCGGGACGGCCGAAGTGCGTATGCGTCCGCAGCCCGGTGATCATGTCGCTCCGACCGGAGGTGTGCATCACGTCGCGCGCGAGCTCTAGGCCTAGCGCGGTCGCGCCGGCGGTCGCGTTCGTCATGCACAAGTGAATGTCCAGCAGACCGCGCTCGTCCGTGCGCTCCAGGTCGGCGAGCAGAGCCATGAACCATTCGAACGAATATTGATCGCGGTTCAACCAGAAGAAATGGACCTTCTCGAGCCGTGAGGGATAAGCGCTACGGCCGTTGCCGCGCAGCACCAAGCTCTCGAGAACGCTGGCAAAGGGCGTGACGCCAATACCCGCGCCGATCAAGACGGCGATGCGCGATCGGAAAATATGCGCGCTCGGAGACCCGTAGGGACCGTCGACGTATACAGTGAGCGGGGCGCCTCGTTGGTCTTCGACGGCGCGTCGCAAGGCAGACGTCCAGTCGCCCAGCGAGCGCGCGTGCACGATCAAGTTCGCCTGCTCGGGGGCGCTACTCAGGGTAAACGGGTGCCACTCGTGTCGGGCGATCGCCGGAATGCGCAGAAAGACGTAGTCTGCCGCGGCAAAGGCGAAGCCCTGCGGGCGTTCGATTTCCAGCCGTGTTACGGCCGAGCGCAACGGGCTGCTCGACACGACGCGAGTAACGGCCGCTCGCCGGTGGAGCCGCAACGCCTGTTCGATCGCGAAGCCCAGCAAGGGCAGGAACGCCCAGAGCAGGAATGACGGCGCATGCGCGATCGCCAGCGCGAGCCAGGCCACGTACAGTAGATGGGTAAAGTAGAACAGCTCGAAACGCTTACTCCGCCGCACGAACGACAGCGAAAATAGCCACATTACCGAGAACACCGTCAGCAGCGCGAGCCCGGTGAGCCCTCGGCCGGTCCTCAAAAACAAGTCGCCGAGAGGGTGCAACGAGTGCCCTCCGACGTAGGCCAGCGTGAAGCACGCCGCGTGCGCGACTCCGAACGCAAACAGCGTATGTCCGAGCAGGCGGTGAAACGCGATCGAGTGATCCAGCGGAACCAGCCGACCCAGAAACGTGGCCCGGACTCGCGTCAGCAGGCGTCGCATCATCGGGATCAAGATCAACGCGCCGTTGAAGTCGAGCGCAAGCCCGAGCGTTCGGCCCAGATCCATCCAAAGCCGTGGACCTGACGCGACACCGTGCACGAGGAACGTACCCAGGATGGCCAGGTTCGAAGCCAGCCAAGCAGCGCTGAAGATGACGACTGCCCAGTGGTTGCGTAGCCAGCCGGCGACACGCGAACCGGCTGGCTGCGCACTACCGCCGTCTAGCCAGCCAAGCACGTCCTCGTTCGGCGCGAGCCAGATGGCCTCGCTCAGCGTCATCTTTCGGAGCAGCTCCGGCCGCTCCCGCAACGCCGCTTCGAGCTCCGGGAAGGAGATGCGGCCGTCGCGGTCGGTGTCGAGCGCACGAAACAGCACGTGCGTCAGCTGCTCCGCCGGTTGACTGGCTCGCGCGACTATCTCGCTTTCGGCCATGGCGATCGAAATCATGCGGAGCATTTCCGTCTGATCGAGGTATCCGTCGCCGTCGTGATCGTGCAGCTGGAACGCGAACCAGAGTTTCTCGCGGTCGTCTCCGGTGATCAGGCGCTTGGCCCAGGCGATGAACTCGTCCTGCTGGACCAAGCCGTCCTTGTTGCGATCGAACACAGCAAGCACGCGCTTGACGAGGTATGGGCTGCGAAGCCCCAGAGCGCGCTGAAGCCCCGCTTCGTCGATCGCGCCGCTGCTCCCCGCGTGGGCCGCAAAGGCTCGCTCGAGACTCGCGATCAAATGGGCGTCGATCGCGGATGGTGAGCCGTGCGCTCGGTCGACTCTCGGCGGGTGGCTCATTCGGCGATGGCCGCGGAGCAGACGTGAACGGTGGGGTCACAGAACGGCGCGGATTTCGCGCAGTCCGCGGAATCCCTGCAGGCGACGCACAGCCCGAGAGGCAGCGCGCAGTGGGGTGTGATGCCGTGGCACTGGGACTCATCGAGGCACTGCACGCAAGCGCCGGCGGAACGCTGACAGTGAGCGCCGCTGCAGTCGTCCTCGTCGTCGCAAACCTGACAGGTGCCGGAGCGGTTGCACGAGCTCTTTACGTCATTGCAGTCCGCGTCGACCGCACACAAGACCAAGCACTTGTTCGTCTGGAGATCGCACTGCTGACCGGTGGCGCAATCAACCGTAACGCTGCACTCGGAGCAAACCCCCGTCGCGGCCGAGCAAGCGGGCCGCGCGGCGGGACATTGGCTGTCGCTCGTGCACTCGACGCAACGCATCGACGAGACGTTGCAATGAAGTGACGGCAATCCGCAATCCTGGTCGTGCGCACACGTACCGAACGCGCTCGGCGCGCCGGCCGATCCCCCCGTTCCGGCCGCACTGACCGCGGCGCCACCGAGGGCCGAACCTCCCGCGGACAGCCCACCACCAGCTGCGCCCCCGCCGCCCACCGAACCGGCAGCTGGATCGAAAGAGAAGCTTGCGTTGCAGCCTGCGACGAACAGAAGGTCCGCCATCACGAGCAGCGCGAGCGCTCTCGAATCAAGGCTGCGAGATGAGCTGCTCGGCGTCATGTTTCGCGTAACCGCTCGGATAGCGTGCTAGATAGCTGCGTGCAGCACTCCGAGCCGCGACGGGATCGAGGCTCCGAAGCAGACCCAGGCGATGCACCGCCGCGCTCTCGGCCAGGGGGCTCTCCGGATAGCGTGCCACGAAGAGCTCGAATGAGCCGACCGCGGCGGCGTTGTCACCCAGGCGACGAGCCATAATGGCCTCGGAAAATAGCTCATTTTGCTGAGCGATGCTCGAGGCGTGCTCTTGGCCTGAGCCCTCGAGGGCGACCGCTTCGGCGCTCTCCGAAGCCGCGGGCGCCTGCAAGTGTAGCAGCGCCGCACCGTGCGCCGCGGCCGGGCGGGTTGTAGAGGCGACCCGGTGCGGTACCAAGGCTTCTACTTCTGCGGGCAGAGTAGCAACGGGCAAAGCTGCTCCACAATGAGTGGGCCAGCTCTCGCCCGGACGGACGAAGCTCGAGGCGCCTGCCTCGCGGACCTCGACCAGCCCTTCATCGACCGAGACGCGCGTGACGGTGCCGCTGCCGCACTCGGCGTCGGGCGCCACGATTGTCACGCGGAAAACCGTGCCGCGCACTTCGACTTCGGCGTCTGGCGTGCGCACGATAAAGCGTTCACCTACCGCGAGCTTCGCGACTTTTGCCTGCAGCTCGCCGTGCGCCAAGAAAAAGCGTTGGTCCGGACCCGCGTTTTCGAACTGAAGACTCGTGTCGTGCCCGATTGCCATGCGCGTTCCCGTCGAGAGCTGGACTGTAGCGCCGCCGCCGGAGCCCGCCAACAGGCGCCCGCCGGGCCGCAACCCGAGCGACCCGAGCGGCGTCCGAGTCCCCGCCGGACCGACGATTTCCGCGCCGTTGCCAGGCAGCTCAAGGACAGCCGAGACGACGTGCGACTCCGCTGCGCGCGTCGCACGCGGCGGCTTCCGAACGCAGACGTACCCGAGCAACAGCGCGAGCGCTACGACCGCCGAGCCGGCTGCTCGCGCGCGAAGAGCGCGACGCCGCGTCTTTGCGCGCAGCGCGCTGGAAATGACTGCCAGCGTCTCGGCGCGCCGCTCGCTGCTCGGCTGGGGATCGACGGACGATTCTTGAGCCAACAGCCGCGCGCTGAGTCGAGCATAGCGGGGCGCGTTCATGCATCCCCGGGATCGCTCAAGTCGTCCAACGCGCGCGCCAGGCCCGGGTCACGCGCGATGCGCTCGTGCAGCTCGCGTCGACCGCGCACCAACCTGCTTTGTGCGGCAGAGGTGCTGACCCCGGTGATCGACGCGACCTCGCTCACGTCATAGCCGAACGCGTCGTGCAGCAAGAAGGTCAACGCGTGCTTTTCATCGACGCGCTTGAAATGCTCGTTCACCCTCCGCAATAGGTCGCGGAGGACCGAGTTATGCCGAGGCGCGGGCGCAATGTCTGGCATGACCTGCAGCGACATTCGACTGAAGATTTTGCGCTCAACTTTGCGGCGACGCAGGTGCTTGTACACGACTCGGGCACTGACGACGCTCACCCATGCGTCGAGCGGGCACTCGCCTCGAAAGCGCCCGATGGTGTTGACCAGCTCGATGAAGGCGAGCTGGCAAAGATCCTCGTAGTCGAAATCGTTCGGGCCGAGCAGCCGGCGAACCGTACGCTCGACCACGCCCCGGGTCCTGTCGTGCAGTGCGCTGGCAGCTCCAGGATCGCCTACTCTGAGCGCGGTCAGCAGCTCAGTGTCATCCAAGGAAGCGATCGCGTCGCTTGGGCCACGCGACTCCGCTTCACGGGCGATCAGATGCAAATGACTGGCTGCTGCGGACACTGAGGATGCGCTAAAGGTGCCGGGCTTGTCTCAGAATCAGGCAGCGCGCGGATTAGCGCTGAAACGCGAGGAAAGCGGAGCGAGGTTGCCTGATGGCAGCCCGGCACGGGCACACCTAGTTGGTACGAGCAGCTGGTATTCTTACGAGAGGTAGTCCCCCCCACGTGTTCAGCAATCGCATGTCCGCCACGGGTCACACATCAGCGCTATTGCTCTTCTTGCTCCTAGGCTGCGCCGGAACTGCAACGACCTCCGGCGGTGACCCACTCGGCTCGGGATCGGCGGGCGGCGCAGGCGGACAGGCCGCCAGCGCGGGTCAGTCGTCGAGCAGCGCCGCAGGTGCGACAGGCACCGACCCTGCGCTGCCTTGCGCGGTCGCCGCGATGCTCGCTCAAAACTGCTGGGCGTGCCACGGGACAGTGCCACGCGGTACGCCAATGTCGCTCGCGACCTACCAGGACCTCGTTGCTGCGTCGCTCACGGCTCCGTCGCAAAGCAATGCGCAGTTGGCTTTGGCTCGCATGCAAGATCCGGCGCGGCCAATGCCGCCAACGGGCCTTCCTGCAGCGGCAGACGTGCAGACCCTCCAAGCCTGGCTGACCGCCGGCATGCCGAAGTCCGGCTGCACCAATATGATGACCACGATCGCACCCAGCCCGTACGATACGCCCAGCGTTTGCACGAGCAGCAGTACCTGGACGAGTGGCAACGAGGGAAGCGACCTCATGCACCCCGGTGCGGCGTGCATCAACTGTCACAACATGGGCGAGGGTCCGAAGCTTGTGATCGCTGGCACAGTGTACCCGACTGCGCACGAGCCCGACGATTGC
>DATCFJ010000519.1:0-5624 GCA_036509605.1 Polyangiaceae bacterium
GCGCTGATCGTCCGCCTGTACGTGCCGCGCCTGCTCGGGCCAGAGCGGTTCGGTGCGCTCAACTTCGCGGACGCCTTCACGGCCACCGCCTTCGTCGCGCTCGATTTGGGCGTCGACACCTACGTGCGCAAAGAGATCTCCGTGCGCCCCGACCACGCCAGTGACTTCGTGGGCGGCATCATCGCGTTGCGCGCCGCGCTCACGGTGCTGATTTTCGTCGGGATGGAAGTGGTGCTGCGCGTGACGCATCGCACTAGCGAAACGCGTATGCTCGTTTACATCTACGGCGTCGGGCAGTTCTTCGTGAACGGCAATTCAACCTCGTCCGGGCTGTTGCACGCTCGCGGCAAAGTCAAAGGCATGTCGGTCGTCTCGGTCGTCACCAAAGCGATCTGGGGCGTGGGCATCGCCGTTGCCATCTTCCTCAAGCTGGGGCTGTGGGCGTTCGCGCTCGCTTACGTGGTTTCCGAAGCGCTCAAGTCGACGGTTTTATTCGCCTTCGCGCGCGCGAACTTGAACCTGCGCGTGCACGTCGACATAAAGGCGGCCTGGGCCGTCATTGTCGCCTCGGCCCCGTTCTTGATCTCGACCATCGCGACCACCGTTTACAACAGATTGGATGTCAGCATTTTAGCGGTTAAGTCCACGGATCACGAGGTGGGTTGGTATGGTGCAGCATCCAGCTTGGCTGGGCTGACGTTACTCCTGACACCTTTGATCAGCTGGGTCTTGATGCCGTTGTTCGCGCGGGCAGCGGCCGTTTCCGACGAAGAACTGTGTTCGATGGTACGGCGCTCGTTGGAGCTCGTTCTCGTACTGGCGATTCCCGTCGGGCTGCTCATGGCGCTCGGTGCTCCACTGTGGATCCGCGTGGTGTTTGGCCCGGCATTTGCGCCAGCAGTACTCGCCCTACAAGTTCTCTCGGGCGTGTTCATCTTCATGTACCTCAGCATCATTTTTTGGTGCGCGCTCACGATGTTGAATCGCGCCTGGGGCCTAACAGCCATCTTCGTCGGTGGCCTAATCGTGAACCCCACCTTGAATCTGTTGCTTATTTCACCTGGTCTCGCCCATTACGGAAACGGGGGCGGCGGCGCGGCGTGCGCGCTGGCGACGCTCGGCACCGAGATCGCAGTCGTCGGTCCAATGTTCATCATGCTCGGGCGCCGAGCCGTCGATCGCCGTCTGCTTCGGGTTGCCGCGACCTGCTTGGCTGCGGCAGCAATGATCATCATCGTGGATGGCATGGTGGCAATTCGCCTCGGCAATGCGCGCCTGCTGCTCGATGCGGCCATCTACGTAGTTGCAGTGTTCGCGACGCGCGCGGTGACCGTTTCGGATCTCATGGGCTGGGTGCGAGTGGCAAAGGACAGGGGTGGGGCACAGAAAGCGTAAGCGTCCCCATGAAACAGCCCCCTATTTCGGCATCCGTTATCGTCCTCAACTGCAACTATGGCCGTTTTCTCAAACAGGCTATCGACTCAGCGCTGGGACAGACGCAGCCCAACGTTGAGGCGATCGTCGTCGACGACGGCTCGCAGGACGCGTCGCGCGAGATCATTGCCTCGTGAGGCACGGAGGCAATGATTCCGATTCGAGCGCAAGCCCTGGCGGCGTTCTTTCGCAAAAGGCTCAGCGACACCCGGAACGAGCACGAGTTCTTGCGAAACGTCGCCGAGCGCCTCGGTTTGTCGTACGCCTCGGATCTGGGCGAGCGAGACAACGACTTCAATTTCCGGCTGCTCTCGCTTTCGCTCCATCCTGCGGGCCACCCTTTGCCCGACGACGCGAAGCTCGACTTGTTGGTGCGCTACCTGAAGATACGTTGTTTAGAGTCGGATCCGGTTTCGCGTCGCTTCGCCGACCTGGTCACCGCGATCGGACTCAGCGTATTGCACGGCGAAGCGCGCTCCACGCTGGTCCGCTGGCGTCATGAACCTCAATCGCGACCTCGCTGGCTACGCCGCATCGGACTGCTGGCACGTCCGGGCCGTCGCAATTCTGAGCCCACTACGAGTCCCTCGGCGCGGCGGCTCGCGCTAGACTCGCCGTAGCGATCGGCCTCGCTGGGCGCCCGAAGCGAGACTATTTAAGAGGTTTGCTCGGTTCGGCGTGGAACACGACGGAACCGATGAAGCGGTCCTTGCCGATTTTCGCCAGTGTCTCGCGGCCCTCCAGCGAGGTCATCGTTTCGAGCAAGACACACAGGAGCGCGTTGCTGGCGCTCTGCGCGATCGATACCGTCACGGGACTTTCTCGCACCGGGGGCAGCGCGATCAGAATCAAGTCCCCACTGTGCTGTTGGTTGCGAACTTCTTCGATGAACGGCACGATGTGCGACAGCCGAACCTGAGTCCCGTCCGCGACGTGAATCGGCACGCCTAGATGAGTCATGCCGACGCGCGCCAAGGTCGCCGCAATAGTCAGCGTAAAGTCCGGAGGTGCACCGGTTCCCGCTGGCACCAGGGCGAGCGAGGTCCAGTTTTGTGTCCATACTGACAGCCACATGCGCTGCCAGTCCGCACGCTTCCAAAGCTCTTCCGGAGGCTCTCGCAGAGCTAAATTTGCGTTAGACATCATCGACCTGGCGCGCTTGAATCACGAGTCTTTCATGATACTCGTATCAGCCCTAGGCGCGTTATTCCATTCTCCCCGAAGATGAGCGGACGCATCCAGTGTGGACGGAACGCGGACCGGGGCTCGAACCGGGGAGTCAGCTCTGCTCGGAGGCTCGGAAAGGCCTCAAGGCACGGTGACTAGCGCACTAAATCGCTTTTTGTCGAACAGGGCGTGGGTCGGCGCCAAATTGGCGGAGCCCGTGGCGGGGCAAACCGTTACAAGCCCGTCGACGACGGCGTTCAACGCTGCGGCGTCGATGGCGAGGGCGGTGCTCGGGCCGTCGATGATGATGATGTCGTAGTACGTTCGCAGCGCGCGCAAGCACTCCTGGAACTGCTTGGACAAGAGCAAGCCAGGGGAGCGCATCATCCCCTCCGCAAGGACGTGGAGAGACTTCGAACAGCCCACGACCGTCCAGGGTGAGCCCGCCTCGACGCGGTGCGAACGAGCGTTCATCTGTTGGGAGAAGCCGCCAGAGATCGGGACGTCGATGCGCATCGAACGCTGCACCCAGGGCCGCTGGAGATCCCCTTCGAGTAACAAGATACGAGGGTGCCCTGAGGCAGCGAGGCCCAGCGCCAGCTCTGCCGCAACGCGTGACTTGTGGCTGACCGATTCGGGCACGGCAATCACTGCCAGGACCAAACAATTCTCGACCGCGTACGGGTAGACCTCTTCACATAGCGCGCTGCGAGCGCTGGGCTGCAAAGCCGGATCCGGTTGCCAGTTGCCGGGTGACACGTGAACCCGAACCGGGCTCGCCGGCGGGGGTGGCGAAGGAGAATGAGCCGATGCCGCATGAGCGGCGGCCGCGGGCGCGTTCGGGTCGTTCGTCGCCGGCGGCGCCGAGCTGACATAGCTGTACCGCGAAGCGGGTTCCGGCGAGAGCGAGCGGGCCGGCAAGGGCGAGGGCGAGGGCGAGGGGTACGTGGCCGGCGCCCCGGCACCGTTTCGGAGCAAATCCGTATCGGGCATGAACGAGCCGAGCGGCTGCGTCACCTTCATCTGATTGCGCGGGCGAGAACGTGTGCGCGTCTCGAACGCAGCGACGGGCTCCGCTCCGCTGCCATTCGTATCCGCGAGGGGTGCAGTCAGCACTGGCGGCGGCGGCTCGGAGCCGGGCTTGACGATGGCAAAGCCCGGCACGTCGTGCGCGCGGATCTGTTGATCCCACGCTTGAGCAGCCGAAGCCAAAACCGGATCTGCGTCTCGTTGCAGCACTGGGTTGTCTGCGGGGGGCAGCACCAGTGTGGAAGCAAACCGACGCGGGGCGGTGGCGCCCGGCGGAGGGTTGCTGGAAGGGCGCTTTCGAGCTGCTTCAACTTCACCGGCGAACACGCGTTGCGGAACGTTGTCCGCCGGCGCAGCCGGGTTCGTCGGGCCCGGTGGATTCGACGAAATTTGCCGCTGCGGGATGGGCACGATCGGCGGGGCTGGCTGAATGATCGGAGGAGGGCTGATCGGAACTTGCGGCCCGAGTGCGGACGGTAGCGCCGGCGGAGCAGGCACGCTCAGCAGGTTCGACGCACGCGCGACCTGTGGCGGGGTGAGTTGCGGCGGTCGACTGGAACCGGAACGACGCCGCTGAGCCGAGCGCGCTGCCAAGCTAAACGCCGCGCCCAAACCCGTACCAAAAACCACCCCGAAGAACAGCAAGAGTGGACGATTGGGGTCGATGGGTGAACGGCGCAGCGGCGCCGGCAGGGCAACCCGAGCGACGAGCTCGGGCGCGGTCTGCGTCTGTGCTTGCAAGCTGGAGCTCGTGACGGCCTCCAGCCGGCGTCGCCATTCAGCACGAACTTCGGGCAGAAGAGCGCTGGCGGCTGGCTTGGCTTCGAGCGCGAGGCTGCGCGCGGTCGATGCGGAATCGATTTCGCTCAGGCGCCTGCGCAACAGCCTCAGGTCCAACTCCTTCGGGTCTACGTAGGGGTTATCCGAGGTGATGCCGCTTTCGAGCCCCAAAATGCGACGCTCGAGCACGGCTTTCTCCGCGCGGAACGCGGACAACGCCGGGTCCTTGTCCGGAGACTTGTCGCTCGAGGCGGGGGCGTCGGCAGCGACCTGTGGGTATTGCGCCAAGAACAGAGCGAGCTGTTGCGTCTGTTCGGTTCGCTTTGCGTCCAGCGCGCGCTCGGCGCTGCGGTCGATCAAAACCTGTGGCGCGCGTTCGACGGCATGTTTGGCCAGCTCGTTACACACGCGTTGGGCGCGCGCCGCGCTCGTATCTTTGTAACTGATGCTGAACGCGCGCGCGTCGCTGGTGTCGATCTCGAGTGACCGCCGCACGCTGTTCGCCGCGTTGGCGCGCGCCTCCGGCGCGGATGAGCCAGCACGTTCCGTGGATAGCCGCTCGAGCATCGCGCGATCCAGGATCGACTCGCTCAAGCGACGGGCTGCCTCGAGCGGCTCGGGAAGGCTGTCGGCGGCCCCAGCGGGTGCGTCCAAAACCACCAGAGCGCTCGTGCGATACGTAGCCGGCGCCAAGAATGCGAATGCGGCAAACACCGCGAACACGACGACCGCGATCAAAATGCCGGAGCGAACTTGGGACATCTCGGAACTAGAAGACGAGGCGGACACGGGCACACTCGCGCCGACTATAACATTGCGAACCGGGGATAACCACTCGGACTTACACCAGCCCACGTTCTCGGCAGCTTATCTGGAAGCTGCACCCCGCGGCCTTCCGCGGCGCTTTTGGGGGCTATGCCGAGCACACAGCTCGGGGGGGGTTGCCGCGACGAACGAGCCACTTCATGAAGTGCAGATGTCGGCGCCGCTCCCCGCGCGCGAGGTGCAGCGCGCAGAAACACTGCGTAGTCGGTGCGCGCTGCTCGCCAGCCTGTTCGGTTCACGCGTCGCTACCGCAGGCGCCAATCCACGCGCAGAAATCAGCTCGCCTTTTCCGGAAGAGGAAGCGCTGGTGGCCACGGCAAGTCCCGAGCGTCGGCTGGAATTTTTGAATAGTCGAGCTTGTGCGCACCAAGCGCTGCGCGAGCTCGGAG
>DATCFJ010000520.1:0-10990 GCA_036509605.1 Polyangiaceae bacterium
CGCGGTCTCATCTCGCTCGAAGCCGCATGGGTAAGCTACCAAACTCGACCAAACATCGTCAGCGCCCCAGAGCAGCTGGAGTTAGCCCTGGGATAGTTGCGGACGGAAACGTCGTTGCTGAACCACCTGCACCCCCGCTCGGACGAGGCGCCAGAACAGCTACCTCGCTCGCACGACCCAGGAACATCAGCATCCCGAAAAGCCGGATGTGAGGTCCACAAGTCCGGTTTTGTGAGAGGGGCCCCTGAGCGATCAGGGGCCTCTACTCGACCGCCGACGTGACACGACGTGACGCGTCGCGGGGCATCGAATTAGGAAGAGAGCGTTACGGAGAGCGATCGCTGTGTGACATGCGATGCCGCTGTCGTTCTGCGCCTTCGGCGAACAGCTTGCAGTCTTCGTCGGTCTCTAACTCTAATCCGGGGACGGGCGTGGAGCGGCCGTCGTCACCGAGGGCGACGTACACCACGTAGGCGGAGTTGGTGTGCGTGGTCTGACCGGTGATCGGATTCTCGGAGTGCACGCGGACGGAGGTTTCGATCGAGGTGCGACCGACGTAGCTGACGCGGGCTTCGCACATGAGCAGCGCGCCGACGTGCACCGGTTCGCGGAAGGTCATCGAATCGATCGCGATGGTGACGCACGGGCGGTGTGCGTGGCGCATGGCGCAGATCGCGCCGCACTCGTCGACGAGGCGCATGATCACTCCGCCGTGCACGTTGCCGAGTGCGTTGGCGTGCTCGGGTGTCATCAGGTGGTGGAGCATCACCCGCGACTCCGAAGCCGATTTCTTTTGAGCGAGCGTCATGCTTTTCCCAAAGTATTTGCGGGGATGAGAGCGCGTGTGCGGGGATAATGGCGGCGTTTCGGTTTTGTGAGGTGCGTAATTTCTTCGCACTTTGCCAAAACGCAGTGGATGAGTGCTAGGGTTCCGCGACTTCGAGGATGGATCTTTTTTACCCCATCATCCTCATCAGCTCGCTGATTTTCGTCCACGAGCTGGGGCACTTTCTGTTCGCCAAAGCGTTCGGCGTGAAAGTGCTCACCTTTAGCCTAGGTTTCGGGCCGAAGGTGCTGAGGCTGCGCGGACGCGAAACGGAATATTGCGTATCGCTGATTCCGCTGGGCGGGTACGTGCGCATGCTCGAGGCCGCCAAGAGTGACGTGGTGCTGCCCGAGGACCGCAAGCGCACCTTCGAGTCACTGCCAATGTACAAGCGCATCGTGGTCGTGCTCGCTGGCCCGGCGATGAACCTGATCTTTCCGGTGCTGCTCTACTTCGCGGTGTTCGTGGGCGACGGCCCGACGCTGCCGCCGACGGTGGGGGTGGTGCTGCCGGGACATCCAGCGGACGGCAAGCTGCTGCCGGGTGATCGCATCATGAGCGTCAACGGTGAAGAGGTCGCGACGTTCGACGAGGTCAAGCGCATCATCACGAAGAGCCCGGGCAAGCTCTTGCACTTCACTGTGTTCCGCGACAACCGTCACGTTGACGTCGAAGTAACGAGCGAAGACGTCGTCGAAAAGCGCGAGCTAGACATCACCGAGCGCGTGGGCAGCGTCGGCATTCAGCCGAGCTCGCCGACCGCGGTGATTGGCGTTCCGAATCCGGAATCGCCAGCCTACCGCGCGGGGCTCCGCACCTTCGACATCGTGACGGCCGTAGGCGGTTTGCCGGTGCGGCGCTTCAATGATCTGAACGAAGCGTTCCGCGACAACGGCGGCGAGACTCTGCCCATCACTTACCTGCGGCCCATCCAAGTCCCGAACGCGCTGGGCGGTTTGGCTGATGTCGCGGTGCTCGAAGCAGGCGTAGTTGCACTCACTCCGGACGCCGCCGGCACGACGTTGTTCGAGCGAACCGGAATGGAGCTCGCGGATCTGTACGCCGCGGTGGTACCGGAGGACGGCTGCTTTTACAAAGCAGGTCTACGCCCAGGCGACAAAGTGCTGAAGCTAGACGATGAACCGGTGGCGGCCTGGTCCACGTTCCGCGAGCGCGTTCTGGCACAGCCGGATCGCCCGCACCGCATCGACTACCAAACGGCTCGCGACGGCACGGTGCGGACCGGTACCTTCGAAGTGCGCCGTGAAGATTTCACGGACGACCACGGGCAATCCTTCTCCTTTTACGTGCTGCAGATCCAGCATTGGGTGCCGCTCGCTCCCGAAGAGCGAGTCGAGCATTCGGCGCCGCTTCGCTACGCCTTTGAAAAGGCCGTCGAAGAAACCGCAGACGTGACCCACTTCGTGATGGTCAGCATCGTGCGTCTGATCGAAGGCCGCATCAGCCTAAAATCGCTGTCCGGTCCGATCACGATCTACGAAGTAGCCGGCGAAGAAGGTCGCAAAGGCGCCGATCACTTCATTTGGGTGATGGCGCTGATCAGCATCAACCTCGGCTTGTTCAATTTGCTACCGATCCCGGTGCTCGACGGCGGTCACCTGTTGTTCTTCGCGATTGAGAGCGTGCTGCGCCGTCCCTTGCCGCTGCGTATGCGCGAGCTGGCGCACGTGGTCGGCATGGCGATCTTGGTGGGGCTAACGCTGCTCGCGTTCAAGAATGATCTCGAGAAGCGCTGGGATGCGAACGCTCAGGCCGCTAAGGGGACGCGAGGCTAGCGGTTGAACGAGCCCAAGGACGACGCCGAGCATTCCGGGGCGCCCGTGAGCGCAAGCGCGCGCAGCGTCGCGGCACTGGCCGTGGTGCGCGTATTGCGCGACGGCGCGTTTGCCGCCGCAGCGCTGTCCGCGGAGTTGGACCGCGCGAGCAACCTGCAAGAGCGCGACCGCGCGTTGGCGACCGAGCTCTTGTACGGCACGTTGCGCATGCGCGGTGCGCTCGAAGCGCGCCTCGCTCCGTTCGCTCCGCGCGGCCTCAAAGACGTGATTGTCAAAGCCGAGCTGCTGGTCGCGGCCTACCAATTGCTTTCGCTCGATCGCGTACCCGCGTTTGCTGCGGTGAACGCCGCGGTGGGTGCAGTGCGCGGCGCGCGCGGGCCGAAGGTTGCCGGCTTCGCCAACGCCATACTTCGTAAGCTAGCGAACTCAGGGCAGAAATTGGTCGCCAACGAGGCGGCGCTGGATAACGTCGCGCCTTGGCTACTGGACGCGCTCACACGCTCGGTGGGAGCCGAGGAGGCGCAGGCGCTGATTGTTCCGCAGCTCGAGAAGGTGGTCGGTTTGAGGCTACTTTCGGATCGACCCGTGCCACAGTGGCTGGCTGCCAGCGCGGCTGGTCGCGCGTCGCCTCGCTCGCGCTTGATTCAGGGCGAAGGGGACCCACGCAAGCGCGAGGGTTTTGCCGAGGGCTCCTTCGTCGTGCAGGAAGAGGGCGCGCAGGCGATTGCGCTCTCGCTCGGCGCGCGCGTTGGCGAACGAGTCCTCGACGCCTGCGCCGGCCGCGGCCAAAAGACCTCGCTGTTCGCGGAACAAGTGGGCGATACCGGCGCGGTGTGGGCGACCGACGTGTATCCCAAAAAGCTCGACGCGCTGCAGGCAGATTTCGAGCGCTTGCGCTTGCCCTCCCCACAGCTGCGAGCCGTCGATTGGACGGTCGGTGTCGGCGATGTTCCTGCGGATTTTGAGCGCGTGTTGGTTGACGCGCCCTGTACCGGCACTGGCACACTGCGCCGCCGGCCTGAAATCGCCGCTCGTTTGCAACCGTCTGACCCTGCGCGGCTGTCCGCGCTCGCCGAGACCATCTTGAGATCCGCAATAACCCGTGCAAAGCCGGGTGGCCGCGTGGTGTTTGCGGTGTGCAGCGTGCTCGAGGAAGAGTGCGAGGCGCTCGTCGCACGCGTGTTGGATGTGCTCGAGCCCGCCCCGTTCGATTGCCCCGAGCTGCGTGGTATTTTGGTGGAGGGCGCGACGTCTTTTCGAGTCGGCCCGACACGCTTTGCAACGGACGGTTATTTCGCAGCTAGTTTCAGCAAACGCTGAGAGAGCGCTGCGGATGGGCCGTACAAATGACCATGGCGCCCGCGCTGCTTGGCAGTGTATTCGTGGGGGGAAGAGGGGTAGGCGTAGCTGCGCCCGCCGCGCGCTCAGGGCGCGATCAACCCGGGGTCTCCGAGGAACTCGAAGTGCATCGTGTCGCGCAGGCCGGGGTCTCGGCCTAGCCAGTAGAAGCCGAAGCGCTCGAAGCCGTCGATCCAGCAACGCGGCAACGCGGTGCGCTCGAAGATCGTGTCGCTCGAGCTGCGGCACGCCGGGTGGTCCGGCCAGGGTGACACGCAGCCGCAGCACGGGTTTCGATCCGGATCGATGTCGATGGCGATGCCGAACATGTGATTCGAGATTTCGCCACCGCGGTACGTGTTGTTTTGACGAAACCCGCCCAACGCGCGCGGCGTGTAGCGCTCTTTCGGTCCCGTGCAGGTGCGGCGGATGTAATGCTCCACGCAGCGCAACACCGGAGCGATCTTCTTGTGCACTTGCACGGGCAGCCCCATGAAGTGCACGACCACTGCGTTCGAATAGGCCTTCTTGGGATTGTAACGCTCGAGGCCCAAGCCTTCGACGTTGCCGTACTGCTCGGCGCGGTAACGCACGGCACGCTCATGCGCCGCCTCGTCGAGCGCGCCATGTTTCACGAAGTTCGAACGAATCAGGAATTTCTGCGGCTTCTGCACGGGGCAAGCATGGCGCGCGTGCTCCTTGTCTCGTTTTCGCTCGGCAGCGTGCACGCTGGGTAACAGCGAAAGCAACGCCACTAGCGTGGCCAGACCGAGCGCAACACAACGAGAGAGACGCATTCAGCGTTCCGCGACCCACGCCCGCGCGTTGCGGAACAGCCGCAACCAAGGTGCGTCCTCCGCCCATTCGCGCGGGCGCCAGGAGTGCTGAACAGTGCGGAAAACGCGCTCCGGGTGAGGCATCAGTAGGGTGACTCGGCCGTCCTTGTTGCACAGGCCAGTGATGCCATTCGGAGAGCCGTTGGGGTTTTCCGGATAGTGGCTGGTCACTTGCCCGAAGTGATCCACGTAGCGTGCGCCGACGAGACCGCTCGCGTCGAGCGCCGCGCGAGCCGCTTCGTGCTCGAACTCGGCGCGCCCCTCGCCATGCGCGACGGCGATTGGCAGCTTCGAGCCGCGCATGCCGCGGAGCATTATCGACGGGCTCTCGGTGATCTCCACCATGCATACGCGGGCCTCGAACTGTTCGGAGCGATTCCGCACGAAGCGCGGCCAAAGCTCAGCGCCTGGGACTAGCTCGCGCAAATTCGAGAGCATCTGACAGCCGTTGCATACGCCGAGTGCGAACGCGTCGGCGCGCGCGAAGAACTCGCTGAATTCTTGGCGTGCGCGCGAATTGAACAGGATCGACTTTGCCCAGCCTTCGCCGGCGCCCAGCACGTCCCCGTAGGAGAAGCCGCCACACGCCGCTAGACCCCGGAATTCGGCCAAACTGCGTCGGCCACTCAAGATGTCGGTCATGTGCACGTCGACCACGTCGAAGCCCGCGCGGTGAAAGGCTGCGGCCATCTCCACCTGCCCATTCACGCCCTGCTCTCGCAAGATAGCGACGCACGGCCTAGCGCCGCCTTGAACGAGGCTCTGCGTAATGTCTTCGTTCGCGTCGAAGTTGAGCTGCACCGACAGCCCAGGGTCTTGCAGGTTTAGGCGCGCTTCGTGCTCTTGGTCTGCGCACGTGGCGTCGTCGCGCAAGCGCTGCATGACGTGCGTTGTTTCCGACCACCAGGAGCGCAGCGTGGCGCGACCTTCGTCGAACAACACCTGCTCGCCATTGCGGATCGTGACGCGATCGCCCGCGGCAAGTGTACCTATCGAGTACACCGCGTCGGCACCCAAGCCGCGCCCCGCGAACGCTGCGCGCACGGCCGCGAGCTCGCTGTGCTCTACCTGTAGCACCGCGCCGAGCTCCTCATTGAAGAGCAGCGCGCGCGCGTCGCCGCCGAGCGCGGCCAGATCAATGGCGAGCCCAGTGCCGCTCGCGAACGCCATTTCGACCAGCGCTGCGAACAGGCCGCCGTCCGAGCGATCGTGATACGCGAGCACACGGCCTTGGCTCGAGAGCTCTTGAATTGCTGCGAAAAAACCGGACAAAGTGGCGGGTTGATCCAAATCCGGTGCGTTGCCGCCGATTCGCGAAAAGACCTGCAACAACGCCGACCCGCCCAGCCGATTGCGACCCAACCCCAAATCCACCAAGAGCAGCTCGGTATCCGGCAAATCCCGGCGTAGCTCGGGCGTCAGCACGCGGCGCACGTCGCTGGCTTTGGCGAACGCGCTCACGATCAATGACAACGGCGCGGTCACGCTCTTCTTGGCGCCGCCTTCGTCCCAGACCGTGCGCATCGACATCGAGTCTTTGCCGACGGGGATGGCAATGCCGAGCGCGGGGCACAGCTCGCTGCCGACCGCGCGCACGGCGTCGTACAAGCGGGCGTCTTCGCCGGGGTGACCGGCGGGGGCCATCCAGTTCGCGGACAGCTTGATGTCCGACAGACGCTCGATCGGTGCCGCTGCGATATTGGTGATCGCTTCGCCGACTGCCATGCGTGCCGATGCTGCCGCATTGAGCAAGGCGAGCGGCGTGCGCTCACCGATGGCCATGGCTTCACCGGTATAACCATCGTAGCTGGTTGCCGTGACCGCTACGTCAGCGACCGGAACTTGCCAGGGTCCGACCATTTGATCGCGCGCGACCAAGCCAGTCACGCTGCGGTCGCCGATGGTGATCAGGAAGGTCTTGTCTGCGACGGTCGGCAGCTGGAGCACGCGGCGCGCGGCCTCGCCGAGCTCGATCCCGGAAAGGTCGTCGTTTTCGGCAGAAAAGCTGCCATGCGTGACGTTGCGCGTCATCTTGGGTGGTTTGCCCAGCAAGACTTGCAAGGGCAATGCAATCGGCTGATTGTCGAAGTGCGTGTCGTCCACGGTGAGCACGCGATCTTCCGTGGCGTAGCCGAGGACGGCGTACGGGCAGCGCTCGCGAGCACACAGCGCTTCGAAATGCGCGAGCGACGAGGGATCGATCGCCAATACGTAGCGCTCTTGCGACTCATTGCACCACAGCTCGAGCGGCGACATGCTGGGTTCGTCATTCGGGATCTTGCGCAGCTCGAAGCGCGCGCCGCGGCCGCTGTCGTTCACTAGCTCTGGCAAGGCGTTGGACAGCCCGCCCGCCCCAACGTCGTGAATCGACACGATTGGGTTCTTGTCGCCCAGCTGCCAACAGCGATCGATGACTTCCTGGCAACGGCGCTCCATTTCGGCGTTGTCTCGTTGGACGGAGGCGAAGTCCAAATCTTCATGGGACGCGCCCGAGCTCACGGAAGACGCGGCGCCGCCGCCGAGTCCGATCAACATTGCCGGCCCCCCGAGCACTACGATCGCTGCGCCGGGCTGAATTTGGCCTTTCTTTACGTGTTCTTCGCGGATGTGCCCGAAGCCGCCAGCGAGCATGATGGGCTTGTGGTAGCCGCGCACTTCACGGCCCGCCGGGCCCGGCGCTTCGAGCTCGAAGGTTCGGAAGTAGCCGGCCAAGTTTGGGCGCCCGAACTCGTTGTTGAAGGCGGCTCCGCCAATGGGCCCTTCCAGCATGATGTCGAGCGCAGAAGCCACGCGTCCCGGCTTGCCGTATTCGGTCTCCCAGGGCTTCTGGGCACCTGGTAGACGCAAGTTCGAGACAGAGAAGCCGGTCAGGCCGGCTTTGGGTTTCGAGCCACGACCGGTCGCGCCCTCGTCGCGGATCTCGCCGCCCGAGCCCGTGGCCGCGCCGGGATGCGGAGAGATCGCAGTCGGGTGATTGTGCGTCTCGACTTTGAGCAGGATGTGAACGGCTTCGCGAGTCGCGCCGTACACGCCCGATTCTGGATTCGGGAAGAAGCGCGTGGCGGTGTGCCCGGCGATTACCGCGGCGTTGTCGTGGTAGGCAGAGAGCACGCCGTCGGGGCTTTGCTCGGTGCTGCGGCGGATCATCTTGAACAGCGAGCTGTGCTGCTTTTCCCCGTCGATCACGAAATCTGCGTTGAAGATCTTGTGCCGGCAATGCTCGCTATTGGCTTGCGCGAACATCATCAGCTCGATGTCCGTCGGATTCCGGCCGAGCCCGCGGTACGCCTGCTCCAAGTACTCGATCTCGTCCGCAGCCAGCGCGAGGCCGAGTATACGGTTGGCGTCTTCGATTGCGCCGCGGCCTTGCCCGAGCACGTCGATGCTGCAGAGCGGCTTCGGTTCGGCTCGCACGAACAAGCGCGCGGCATCGTGCTCGCTCCGCAGCACGGATTCGGTCATGCGGTCGTGTAGGGTGTAGAAGAGCGCGGCTTCGTCGTTGATCGCGCCGGCTACGACGTAGCTAATTCCCCGCTCGATGCGGCGCACCTGCGGCAGCCCACAGATCTTGGCTATGTCCGTAGCTTTAGAAGCCCACGGAGAAATCGTACCGAGGCGCGGCACGACCCAATACTTGTCTCCGTGGAGATCGCTGCTGTTGTCGCGCGGCCCATATTCGAGCAAGCGACCCAGCAGGCTGCGTTCCCGGTCCGAAAGCTCGCCTGCTCCAAGATCCACGAAGTGGACGAAGCGCGCGCGGAGGGCGGTCACCTGCGGGTTTTGCGCGCGGATTTTGGCGAGGCGCTTTTCGAGCCGCCCTGCGGACAGCGCGGCCTTTCCCGGGATGACGATCATGGCCGGATCATGGCGCGCTCCTCGCATTATGCAATCCAATAGAAAATGATACAATTGATTAGAAATGACGATGATCTTGGACAGCGCACGGCTGGCCGCATTTGCTGCGGTCGCGCACACCGGCGGCTTCTCGAAGGCAGCGAATCAACTAGGGAAAACGCAATCCTCCGTGAGCCAAGCCGTGCTGCTCTTGGAGCGCGAGCTCGGGCAGAAGCTGTTTTCGCGCGACGGGCACACGCCGCGACTTACCGACGCGGGACGCGCGCTGTTGGCACGGGCGACGCGCATCTTCGAAGAGATGACGCTGGCAGAGTCCGAGCTTTCGAGGCTCAGCGAGCTCGAGTTCGGTGAGCTCGTCGTAGGCACCAGCGACACATTGGCTTGCTACTTCCTGCCGCCGGTGTTCGCGTCGTTTCGACAACGCTATCCGAAGGTCGAGCTTCGCATCGACAATCGGCCGTCTCCAGTGATCGCGCAGCGGGTCTCGGAGCAGCAGGTCGATATTGGCATCGTTAGCTTGCCGTTGCCCAGGTCGCTCGAGCTAGCGGGGCGCAGCGTGGCGGAGCGCCTGGATTGCGTAGTGCTCGCGCCGCAAGAGGACGTTGCGGTGTGCGCTGTGACGCACTCCTTGGCCAAGCGCCGCGACGCCTCAGTGCGCGATCTCGCGCCGCACCCGTTGCTCTTGCTCGATCGCACGACGAGCTCGCGCGCGCTCGTGGAAGCCGCGTTTGCGACCGAAAAGACCAAGCTCACGTTGGCCATGGAAATGAGCAGTGTGGAGGTGCTGAAGCGCCTCGCCGAGCTCGGTTTCGGGGTCGCCATCGTCCCGCGCTTCTCGGTGCAGCGAGAGCTACAGAGCGGCACGTTGGCCGTACTCAAGCTGAAGCACTTCGGCGCGGCGCGCAGCGTGGGCGCGCTCACGCCGCGTGCGTTTGCGCCGACCCGCGCGGCCGGCGCATTCCTCGAGCTAGCGCGGAGTCACACCTTTCGCGCATCTCGAAGCGAGTCACTCTAAGCCGAGTCGATCGAGCTCTTCGTCCGACAGCGAGTAGTAGCTGCCGATCTCGTGTAGCAAGGTAATCTCAATCTCGCTGGCGAGCTCTTCTTCGTCCTCGAACTCGGCCGGCAGATTCGCGGTATAAAGCACGATGCGCGAGGGCGCGGAGATCTCCCCGGCGGGGGCGTCGAGCGTGGGGCCTTCAAATAGCGCCAACGCTCGCGGGTCGAAGCCGTCCTTGACGAGCACCTTGCTCGGGCGCTGTTCGAGAAGCACGGGCACGTCCTTCAGGCGCTCCAAGTAGGGCGAAGGCAGCCCGGCCAACGCGGCCTCGGCGCTCTTCACGATCAAGCCTTGGAAAGCGCTGGCGTCGAAGCCGGCCTCCGCGTCGTCTTTCTCGTCCAGCTCGAGCACGCGCAAGAAGTGCGTGACACGCAGGGCGTCTTCCTTGAGCTCGCCGTACACGTCGGCCAGCGCATAGTGCGCGTCCGAGAAATCCGGCTCTGCCGTCACCAATGCCTCGAGCTCCGCCCGGGCGCTTGCGGCGCCCTTGGTCACCCAAACCGCGTGCGCGTGGGCGATGCGGATCAGCGGGTGTGACGCGAAGGACTCGTCGACGCTTTCGACCAGCTCCATCGCCGCTTCGGGGTCGGTGCCGAGCAGCTCTTGGAACTCACCCAGGAACTCATCGAGCTCGTCTGCAAACTCGTCGTCGCCATGATCGTGGTCGTGATTGTGATCATGGTCGTGGTCGTGGTCGTGGTCGGGAGCCATCCGGCGAAGCTAGCGGATTTGGCTCGCCGCGGTGGATAATTTCCGACGTTCCGGGCCGCCCTGGTCAGTTTTTGCGGCAAGTTTGTCCGGGCGGCGCGTGATCCGCTAAGGCTCGGGCCATGCCCGCTCCCGAAATGTGCCGATGCTGCAGCGTCATGAAAGTGCTCGACCAGGGCATTTGTACAGCATGCGCAAAAACCTACGGCCCGCGCGTCGCACGCTTGCTGGCGCGCTGCCAGGCCGACGCCGAGTTCGCAAGCACATGCCTGGCGCGACTGCCGGAGCCAGCGCGGACCAGATTCGCCGCGGCCCTGAGCGCCAAGTGCCTGACGCCGAGTAACGGTCCGGGTTTGCGCTACACGCGCGCCGCCGTCGCGAGCAAGCGCGCGTCGGCGTGAGCACGCCTAGCGCAGCTGAGGTGATTGCCACCCTTGGCCTCGCTCCACATCCTGAGGGTGGCTTCTTTCGCGAGACCTTTCGCGCCGCGGCGACTGTGCAGGCGCCCTTCGGCGAGCTGACGCGGGCTTGCTCGACCGCCATCTACTTCTTGCTGCAGGCTGGTGATTTC
>DATCFJ010000521.1:0-4939 GCA_036509605.1 Polyangiaceae bacterium
GGAGGAGTTGCTTTCAACGTCGGCTGAAAGCTTTCCCAATACGCAGGGCGTCCGTAGTAGTCGTACAAGCGCGCTTCGTATTCGCGGTTGATCGGCGTGCTCGGGTCCCAGGTGGGACACTTCTTGATCGCCTCACGTGTCAGGTCGACATACACGGCCTTGCCCTCCCAACTGATTCGACCTGCCCAGCCTGGGGAGACAAGTACCCTTTTTCCAAACCAAAGGTGGCTCGTCTGGATCACCAGGTAGCGAACTTCCCAGGTCTGATCATCGATGATGAAGTCGTCGATATGTCCCATGTCTCCGTCGCTAGCGTGCACGTGATAGCGGAAAACCTCGTTCGCGCTGCGCAGGTGCACGTCGTTCGGCCTGTCGGAATCCGGAACCCGTGCCTCCAGTTTGGCGCCTGCGGCCAACAGCTCAGGTGATGGTCCCTGGCCCCAAAGGCCGATGTAACCCCAATAGAACGGATAACCGTAATGGAGCGCCTGGTCGTGCTCGTTTTGGCGACAGACTGGCTTGTCGACGTCCACGGAGGGGCTGCCTTTTATACTGTCCACCGTCAACGCTAGGTGGAACCGGTGGGTTAGCCAGTCCTCCTGACGGAAGGAGATGGGCGAGACCAAAACCCGACGCGATCTGAAAAACACGCCAGTATCGACTACCAGATAGCGAATTGCCCAGCGCTCGTCGTCGAGCAGAAAGTTCACCACGCGGCCGACGTCACCGTCATTGGCGCTCACGTCGTAGCGCTCGAGGTCCTTTAGGCTTCGCAACATGGCATTCCTTCCGCCGTCCGCGCGGCGTCAACGAACCGCATCACGCCCGCTTTTCCGGCGGTAAGCGTGACCCTGCGCTGCGCGCGACGGGACCACCTGCCCACGCCACTGCAGCGTCGAGAGCAGACGGCAAGGCATCCCGCTCGCAAGGAGCGAGGAGCCGCGCAACGCGCGGTCACCTGTGCCACCAGAACGCCGTCGCAGCCCAGAACATGCAGACAGCGAACACGAGCCACATTGCGTCGCCGCCCCAACTCCACGACTGATGGTTGAACGATGCGGAGGGGTTCATCAGCGCGGCTCGTTCCCCCCGCCTTCGCTGGAGGTAGCGCGGGTACGGCGGCCCCCAGCCGCGGTAGCCCCAGCCGTAGCCCATCGGCGCGACGAGGAACATCAGCATGAATATCATCCACACGAACCACCAGGAGATCATCATTGGCAAATCAGCTTTCTTTCAGAGGGGTCACGCAACGAACGCGCGCGCTTCAGTGCGCAATCGGCTCGGCTACCTTGACTGGCGAAGTGCCGTTCGTCGTTACGGGTCCGGGCATCGGGACGGGGGCCGCGAGCAGCGGTCGGATCAATTCGATTGGGATCGGGAAGACGATCGTCGAATTCTGGTTCGAACCCATGTCGAGCAGTGTCTGCATGTACCGGAGCGCAAGCGCGGCTGGCTGGGTCGAAATGATCTGAGCCGCATCGGCCAAGACTTGCGCGGCTTGAAACTCGCCTTCGGTGGCGATGATCTTGGCTCGCTTCTCTCGCTCAGCTTCGGCCTGGCGCGCCAGCGCGCGCACCATCGATTCTGCCAGCTGCGCGTCTTTGAGCTCGACGGCGCCAATCTTGACGCCCCATGGTTCCGTCTGCCGGTCGATGATCTCCCGCAGCTTTTGATTGATCTTGTCACGCCCTCCCAGGAGCTCATCAAGGCTCGACTGACCCAGCACCGCGCGCAACGTGGTCTGCGCGATTTGGGAGCTCGCTTCTAGGAAGTTATAAACACTCACGATGGCAGCTTTGGCGTCGACGACCTGAAAAAAGATCACGGCGTTGACCTTGACCGTCACATTGTCGGAAGTGATCACTTCTTGCTGCGGAACCTCCAGAGTGATCACTCGCAGATCGACGATCCTTACGTGATCGATGCCGAACGGGGCGATCAGAAACAGGCCCGGCCCTTTCAGCGAGATCAGGCGGCCGAGCCGAAACACGACCCCGCGCTCATACTCCTTGGCGATCTTGACTGTCGACTTAGCGAACACCAGCAACAGCAGCGCCGCGACCGCGACTACGCCGATCTTAATCACGATCATCGACCCATCGCCCAGAAGTGATTCTGGATTCACAGGAACTTGCATGTCCGGCGCCTTGCATATTCCAGGCCGCGAATGAGCCGGCGCGCGCAAGCGGAGTTTCTGGCGTTCCACGGTCGCTAAGGCTGCTCAGGGTCGCGAGGTGAGCGCCTGAGCGAGATCACCTCGGCGTGGCCTAACGGGGCATTCGAGACAATTTGCGTCCGTGAGCCACTAGTAGGGGCATTCATCCACAAACCTCTTGGGATTGCTCGCCAGCGTTGCTGTTTCCTGCGCCCGCGTGGTTCGGTTCCGCTGGCAAGCGCTCACGCGATAGCCCCGAGCACGAGCCCTTCGGCCCTGCCATGTGTCAATTCGAGTCAAACGTCCTCGAACGGCGCGCAGGGGGTCGCTGTTTCGCCCGCAGCAAGTCCAACCGTCACACCGAGCGCGTTGATTGCTCCGGAAAATGATCCGCCATTCGGCGTTCGCAACGCAGGAGCAAGGGCCGCGTGATGCGGTCGGGCACCTTCGTCGCGATACGGTAAGTCCACGCGTCGTTGGTCACGACCGGGCGAGCAGCTTGGATTCGACGCGGCGAGCGTCCCAAAACAAGCGAAACCTGCCGCGGCCAAATCCGCAGCGAAGCCGGCCATTGTGTACTTCGTCGTCATTCGCGTCGAACATGCGGTCCCGCAAGAGAAACAATCCGCGAAGGATGGAGATTCGAAGCGGATGGAAGGTTGGGCAAACCCCGTGGAATTCTCGCCAAAAGCAGCTCCCAGTGCAACCGCCCGCTGAACCAGCTGCAGGTCTCCAAGGCCTGCACCGTGAGCGCGAGTGGGCTAGGCTTTACTGCTGATGAGCCCCGCCGAACATCGCCCGACGCCTCGAGTGGTCTACGCGCTGCTCATCGACTCGCTGGACGACGAGCACGAGGTAGGTGTCGTGCGGGGCGCGCTCTCGGCCGCCCGCGAAATGAACGCCACCTTGCTGTGTATTGCGGGTGCCCCCGTTGCGCATCCCGACCCGGACCAGGCGTGCCAGAATTTCGTGTTTGATTTGGCTCGCTCAGACGGAGTGCGCGGAGCCATCGTGCTCTCGAGCGGGCTCGGCAACGGCGTCGGTCCCGGCACCCTCGCCAAATGGCTCACGCGTTTCGAGGGCATGGCCGTGTGCTGCGTGGGCGTCAAAATCGAAGGCTATCCGAGCGTGTGCATCGACAACACCGCGGGCGTGCGCGAGACCGTGCAGCATTTGGTTCGAGCACACGGCAAGCGTGCCATCGGCTTCATTCGTGGGCCAGCCGCCAGCGCCGAGGCCGAGGAGCGTCTCGAGGCCTATCGCAATGCCCTACGCAGCGAGGGCATCGAGCCCGAAGCGCGCTGGGTCGTCGACGGCGACTTCGAGAAACCGAGCGGCGTGCAAGCAGTGCGCACGCTGCTCGACCAACGTCACTTGAGCGCCCACACCCTAGGCGCCTTGGTCGCCGCCAACGACTTCATGGCCATGGGTGCGCTCGAGGAGCTGTTCCGGCGGGGGGTTCAGGTGCCCGAGCAGATGGCCGTCGTGGGCTTCGACGACGTCGCCTCCGCGAGCATCGCCCGGCCGGCGCTGACTACGGTGCATCAGCCGGCGGAGGCGCTCGGACACACCTCCCTCACGGTGATGCGCGCAATGAGCGAGCGGCGTCAGTTCGCTACCTCAACGGTCCTACCGACCGAGGTCGTACTCCGGCGGTCGTGTGGCTGCGTTGCCACCGATCTGGCCATCGCAGCCACGGCGCAGCTGCCTTTCGGCGGGGCGAGCGTGGATGCCTCGTTCGTCCAGCGACGACAGATCATGACGGCCGAGATGGCGCGCTCGGCTCGCGGTCGGCTCGGCGGTGCCGGGCCCGGTTGGGAGAGCCGGTTGATCGAAGCGTTGCTTTCGGAGTTGCGGGGCGAAGGGGCAGGGCGCTTCAGCGCGAAGCTCAGGCAGTTACTGCAGGCCGTGGAACACGCAGGGGGCGACCCAGCGGCCGCTCACAACGTGATCGCGGTGCTGCGGCGGCACGCGCTGCCCTGTGTTACGGCGGATGCTACGGCGCGTGATCGTCTCGAGGAGGCGTTGCACGACGCGCAGGTCGTGGTCGGTACGCTGGCCATCGACGCGGCGGTCGCGCGCGTGCGCCAAAGAGTGGCCCGTTTTCGTGCGTTGGCTCGAAAAGCCCAGGCCGCTGCGTTTCGCGATGTCAGCCAACTGGCAGATGTACTTGCGGCCCATCTGCCGGCGTTCGGCGTCGAGGCGTGCCTGGTGGCTGAGATCGTGACACCGACCGAACCGTGCGGAAACGGAGTGGTGCGGTTTGGGTTTGGTCCGGGTGGACAGCGCGTCACGCACGAGCCCTGCCGCTTGCCCTCGCTCGTCCAGCATCCAGCCTTCGAGAACACTAGCGGCACGTTCTTTCTCTTGCCCGTCGTGCTCGGTACAAAGCCCGTCGGCGTTGCGCTGCTCGCTATGGCCGCCGTTGACGGCCGTATGCTCGAGGATCTGCGCGACCTGTTCGGCAGCTTACTCAGTGTCTCCGCGCTGAGCCGAGCTTGAGAGCAAGGCGGCCGTGCAGCCGCTTTGCTCGAGCGATCGTCGCCGGCGCTGTTCCCTGAGCAAGCACCTAATATCAAACCAAGCGAACAGCCAACAGAGGCTCGAAGCCACGCCACGCGAACGAACTCGGTCATCATGCTGAGTCAGCAGTTGCCGCTCGCGTTCGCGCTCGCTGCGGCTCACCGCACGCAACACGAGAACCAAGGGCCCGCGAATGGTCAAGTCGGTCGATGATCGCGGTCGAGGCGCCCGGCCGGCGAGGCGCGACGAAGGCGCATACTG
>DATCFJ010000522.1:0-5982 GCA_036509605.1 Polyangiaceae bacterium
CGGCTACGCTTGGGCTGCCCGCGACGGCAATTGCGCCGCCTGCGCTGACGCCCGCGCTGCCGACGCTCGTTGGCGCTCCGGCGCTTGCGCCGCCGGTTTCACCAGCGCCGCTGGTGCCACCGCTCGCTATGCCGCCGGAACCCGCGGTCGCAGCGCCGCCCGCGCCCGCAGCGCTTGCGCCGCCTGCGCCGCCTGCGCCGCCTGAGGCTGCGTTGGGGTCGAAGATCGGCTTGTTCGGATCCGCTGTGATCTTCAGGTAAGCGCAGTGGTGATACATGTAGCCGGCTGCGCCGTTCGAGCCGTGCTGGGCCATGAACTCATCCACCTGCAGGATGCATTTGTCACAATTGACGTTCGGCAGCGTCACGACACCCGGGACGGCTGTGGACGGGAAGGACTGCACCGGGTTGTTCGTGTGCGCGAATACGTGGTCGGCGATCACGGGAAACTTAGGCGGGTCCTCGTAGTCGGCGGTGGCCGACGTACCCGAGCCGGCGCCCATGATTGCCAAGACTTTTCCGCTGCTGTCCCGCACGACGTCATCCAACGGGAACTCCGACATGTCCTTCATGGCCAACGCAAAGCGGTAGAAGCCCGGGTGTCCCGTGGTCTCGTCGATGTGAAGCATCAGCGGCTGACCACCCGTCGCGGGCGTGATCGTTCCGGTCGAGCCGGTGTCCGGACCACAGGGCGGTGCGCCTTTACCACCGGGGTTCGGGTCGGTTTTCCCCGACGAATCCAAAATCGACGGCGGCATGGTTAGGTTGAAGTGAGCGCTCGCGGGCACCGCCAAAAGGAGCACGGGGACACTGAGTGCCAGAATCAGTTTGCGCATACGAACCTCCGTTAAACCAAGCCACGCTGGAGAAGGGTAACTCTAGCGAGTTTGCCGCGGTTTCCCAGGTTAGGTTAGTGTCGCGAGGGCGATTATTCGGGTCACTTCAGCAGCGCTACCGTCTTTTTTCGCTGACCCGGTTCGCGTGTTCTGGGGCCCGCGAATGGCTAAGTCGATCGCTCTCGCGGCCGATGCATCCCGGCTCTCAAGATTGGCCACCTCTCCTGTCAGGAGAGGGAGCCCCGCGGGGGGCGTCGTTCCCCGCGCCTTTGCGCTCGCTCCGAATGCAAAAGTTTTACATGGAAGGCGCGGACTCGAAGACACCGGCCTGGGGCAAGCGTAAATCCCCATGCTCAGGGGTGGTGCGCTTGGAGTCGATAGCCCTTGCGCGCGCAAAACAGTGGGGAACCCCCAGCAATTTGGGTCTGAAAAACAGGCCCATTGTGGCGGTAATTCAGCTGTGCACGGCCCGCTGATTGGTGGGGAGTCCCACTATTTTCGCTGCGGGAAGGGTCACGCGATTGGCGCTATCGAAGCCACGGTCACCGGCCATTCGAGGGCCCTAAGCGCCGAGCGCGGCGCTGACGATCTTGCGAGCTTCGTCCAAAATGGCAGCCAAGTGCTCGGTGCCTTTGAAGCTCTCCGCGTAGATTTTGTAGACGTTCTCCGTGCCCGAGGGGCGAGCCGCGAACCAGCCGTTTTCAGCCACGACCTTGAGCCCGCCGATCGCTGCGTCATTGGCGGGTGCGCGGGTGAGCTTGTGCTGGATCGCCTCTCCGGCGAGCTCACTAGCGCGAACCGACTCTGGCGAAAGCTTCTTGAGTAAAGACTTCTGCGCGGGCGTCGCCGGTTGGTCGACGCGCGTGTAGTACGGCGTGCCGAACTGAGCGCGCAGCTCTTCGTAGTGTTGACCGGGATCTTTGCCGGTCACGGCGGTGATTTCGGCAGCCAGCAAATTCAGGATGATGCCGTCCTTGTCCGTGGTCCACGTGCCGCCATTGAGGCGCAGGAAGCTGGCGCCCGCGCTCTCCTCGCCGCCGAAACCGAACGAGCCGTCGACCAAGCCGTCGACGAACCACTTGAAGCCGACTGGCACTTCCTTGAGAGGCCGACCGATGGATTTCACGACGCGGTCGATCAACGAGCTGCTGACCAGGGTTTTGCCGACGGCTGCAGCTGCCGGCCATGCGGGCCGGTGCGTGAACAAATAGCGAATCGCCACTGCCAAGTAGTGGTTCGGATTCATCAGCCCAGCTGTTGGCGTGACGATGCCGTGGCGGTCCGAATCCGGGTCATTGCCGAACGCGATGTCGTACTTGTCCTTCAGACCCACGAGCGTGGCCATCGCGTAGGGGCTCGAGCAATCCATGCGAATTTTGCCGTCGTGGTCGACGGTCATGAAGGCAAACCGCGGGTCGACCGTCGGATTTACGACGCTGATGTCGAGCTTGTAGTGCTCCGCGATGCGCGACCAATAGGCAATGCTGGCGCCGCCGAGCGGGTCCGCGCCGAGCCGCAGCTTGGCGTTGCGGATCGCGGCGATGTCGACGACGTTCTCCAGGTCGGCCACGTACGCGGCGGCAAAATCGACCTCGTGCGTGGTCGCAGAGCGCTTGGCGGCTTCGTAGCTGAGCCGCTTCACCGAGCCGTTGTTCTCGCGGAGCAGCGCGTTTGCGCGATCCTGAATCCAACCCGTGGCGTCGGTGTCCGCAGGACCACCGTGTGGCGGGTTGTATTTGAAGCCGCCGTCGCGCGGCGGGTTGTGCGACGGAGTGACGACGATGCCGTCCGCCAGGCCCGCCTTGCGGTCGCGATTGTGCACGATAATCGCGTGCGAGATGCCGGGAGTGGCGGTATACGCGCCGCCGGCTTGCAACACCGTTTCTACGCCGTTCGCCGCGAGCACTTCGAGCGCGCTACGCTCGGCCGGCTCTGACGCGCAATGGGTATCCCGGCCCAGGTACAGCGGGCCAGTGATGCCCTGCCCCGCGCGGTACTCGCAGATGGCTTGGGTAGTCGCCAGAATGTGCGCTTCGTTGAAGCTGCCGTCTGCGGGCGAACCGCGGTGACCGCTCGTGCCGAACGCGACCTGTTGCTCGGGGTTCTCGGGATCCGGACGCACGCTGTAATAGGCAGCGAGCAGCTGTTCGGGATCGATCAGGATCTCCGCGGGCGCGGGTTTACCAGCCAAGGGGTGAACGGACATCGCCGCGGAGAGTAGCCTCGAGTGGCGCGCGTTTGGAAGCGCGGCCGCGCTCCGTGAGTCAAAAAAGACCCCGGAAACGCGGCCGTTACCGTAACGCGGTCAGGACGTCTGCACTTCGACGCGGCGCGGACGGAAAGCGGCGCTCTTGGCGAGATGAACGCGGAGCACGCCGTCCTTGTACTCCGCCTTCACTCGTTCCGGATCGATGCGCTCGTCGACGCGAAACGTGCGGGTGTAGACGACCGGCCTGTCCGGCGAGCCCTGAATTTTGGCCTCGATCCGAAATTCGGGCAGGTCGACATGCACGCCGATTTCATTGGGATCCAGACCGGGTACGTCTGCCACCACCAGCAGCTCGCTGTCGTTTTCGAAAATGTCGACGTTGGGCGTGAGCTCACGCGCGGGACGGGTCTTCTCTTGAGCTTGCTTGTCCATGATCTGGGTTCTCCCTCAGGCGGTCGCGGTTACGGTTACCTTTTTCGGCTGCACCTCTGCGACTTTGGGCAGAGTGAGCGTCAGCACGCCTTGCTTCAACGAGGCTTGCACTTTCTCGGGGTCGACGCGTGCGGGCAGCTCGTAGCTTTGGGCGAACGAGAAGCTTTGACGCTCACGGCGGTGGGCGGTGTAGCCCTCGGGCGCCTCGGCTTTGCGGGCGGCCTTCACGGTCAAGGTGCTCGCCGTGACGTTGATGTCGATCTCTTTCTCGGTGAGACCGGGGAGCTCAGCGCGCAAGGTCAGTGCCGCTCCAGTGTCGTCGAAGCTCACGGCGGGCGTGAAGCTCTGGGCGAGCGCCGGCGCCCGCTCCAGGTCGCCAAACAAGCGATCGAGCTCGCGGCGCAAGGTGGACATGGGGAACGCGCGTGGCGCGCCAAAAACGGGAAAACTGCGGCGATCATTGAAGCGAACGAGCATGACGAATTCTCCTTGTTGGAAGGCAAACGGGTGCCCACGAGCCAGACGGCGGCCGTGCTCCGGGCGGCAGGCACGACGCGCGCTCGCCACGGCAGACCGTGCTTCAGCTGGGGACGCCAAGAAGGTGTCCATCGCGATTCCGACTGACAAGGGCCCCCCGTAAAAATCCCCGGGCCCGACTGGCGAGTTTGGGCCCCGCCCCCAAACGGGTATAGCTCGCCCCATGCCCATCCTGAATGAAGGCCAGCCCGCCCCCGAGTTCACGCTGAAGACCGACAGCGGCTCCGACATCAGCCTCGCCGCGCTCCCGGACAAGCCGATCGTGCTCTTTTTCTATCCGAAGGACGACACACCGGGGTGCACCATCGAGTGCAAAGAGTTCCGCGATGCGCGCCCTGCATTCGAAGCCAAGGCGCACGTGTTCGGGATCAGCCCCGACGACATGGCCAGCCACCAGGCCTTCCGCGAAAAGTACTCGCTCAACTTCCCGCTGCTTTCGGACCCCGGGCACGGTGTGGCGGACAAATTCGGCGTGTGGGGGCCAAAAAAGAACGGCTCCGAAGGCATCCACCGCACCACGTTCGTGATCAAGAGCGGCAAGATTGCGCGTGTTTTCACGGACGTGAAGCCCGAGGGGCACGCCGCGGAAGTGCTCGCCGCGCTCTAGCCCGGTGCTCGTGCCAGATCCTCTCTCGCCGCTCACGCTACAGCCCATTGGAGTCGTGCGCTCGCCGTTCAAAGAGCGCGTGGACGCGCCGCGCCAACCGAGCGCGGCGCGTGGCGTGGCGGGCAGCATCGAGCTGTTCTCCGGCCACAACTTCGAGCAAGCGCTGGAAGACATCCAGAGCTTCAACTTCATTTGGGTGGTGTTTTGGTTTCATCTCAACACCAGCTGGAAGCCCAAGGTGTCGCCGCCGCGTAGCGGGCTGCGGCGCGGCGTGTTCGCGACGCGCTCGCCGTATCGCCCGAACCCGATTGGCTTGAGCGTGGTCGAGCTGCTGAAGGTCGAAGGCTTGACGCTCTCCGTGCAGAGCCTGGACATCCTTGACGGGACACCAGTGCTCGATTTGAAGCCGTATATTCCGTATTCGGATAGCCTGCCGGACGCGAGCAATGGCTGGCTGGACGCACCAAGCGATCCGCAACCCGAGTACGCCGTACAATTCACGCCGCTCGCGACCGAACAGCTCGCGTTCCTCAGCTCGCGCTTCTCACTCGAGATCGCCGAGCGCTTCATCGCGGCACTGAAGCTTGGACCCGAGCCACAAGCGTTCCGCCGCATTCGCCGCGACGGCAACGGCTACGTCATTGCCGTCAAAGACTGGCGAGCAAAGTTCGTCGCGGCCGAGCGAACGATTACCGTGCTCGATTTCCAAACCGGGCATCGGCCACAAGTCTTGGCGACGGTCGAAGACCGGGCGCTCGACGCGCACCGCGCCTTCGTCGCGCAATTTGCTCGAACCTAAAGGAACTATGGCGCGATTTCTGGTGAACCGCGGCGGTGGACGCGTGCCCGCGGGCCCGCTCGAAGAGCCGCAAATATCAGCTTGCTGCAGCCCCAGCTGAGTCGGCAGCCGTTGTACCTCGGCTCGCCTAGCTTCGCCGAAGATGTCGCTCGATGCGCCGTCGTTGGATGGCAATCCGAAGTTCCAAGCGAGCAAGCACGACTTCACCGACAAGGCGGACGCGATCGTTTACCTTGACGCATCGCGCCTGCCGACGGTCCGAGACATCGGCTTCGACCACGCGCGCATTCATTGGACAGGCGCGGACCGTGTCACGAGCGCGCTCGGGCTCAGCACGGAGCTCCAAAAGGGCGTCTCCACGTATCGCGCGGACACGCTGAATTTGCCGGCTTTCGCGGGACTATTCGCAGCCGCGGGAATGTGACGGGTTAGCGCCAGGCGCGTAGCACGCGGAGCGCTTCTTCGTTCAGCTTGATGGCGCGGGATTCGCTCGCGGCTTCGGTGTAGCAGCGAAGCTCGGGCGCGTTGCCGGACGGACGCAGGTGCACGACTTCCTCCGAGGC
>DATCFJ010000523.1:0-4954 GCA_036509605.1 Polyangiaceae bacterium
GACTTCAGCCTGATAGGTAAGGTTGCGCGCCAGCTCACGCAGGCGCCGGCCTACGCTACTGCGGAAGGCCCGCGGGTTTCGCTGCTCACGGTGGCTGCCAGCTCGTACGGCTTCAAATCGGACAACGAAGATCTCACTCAGCCAACGGGCTTCGATCCGGAGGCTGCTCGGCTGTTCGAAGCTGTCGTCGAATGCGCGTTCTTGGTCGCCAATGCCGACGGAGACTTCGACGCTACCGAGCAAGCTGCGTTTCAGCACGTTGTAGTGACGGCGTGCGCGGGCGCGGTGGCCGAGCGGCAAGTCTCCGCGTTGCTCGCCGACCTGCATGATCAACTGGTCGAGGACGGCGTGGACAAGCGCATTCAAATGGTCGCGCGGACCATCACTCGTGAGGACCACGCTCGCGAGGTGTTGCGCGTCGCGTCGCTCTTGGCGCACGTGTCGGGTGGGGTAAGTGAAGTGGAGCGCGAGGTCCTGGACAAGCTCGCATCCGAATTCAAACTAAGTGGTGCAGCAGTCGAACAAGCCATCGAGGAGGCCGCTCACGCGCTCCACGAGTAGCGCGTTTGGTTCGGGTGCACTGCCCGAAGCAGCCTCGTTTTCCCCGAATGGATATGATGCCTGATATTCCCGCGACTTTTCGGCCGGAGCAACCGTCGAAAGTCATCCGCGTGCTGTCTGACGATGGCACGCTCGATCCTCGCCATGATCCGCGCCTGAGCGAGAGCGAAGTGCTCGAGCTGTACCGCTGGATGGTGACCACGCGGCAGCTCGACGAACGCCTGGTCGCCCTGCAGCGCCAAGGTCGTATCGGCTTCCACGTGGGATCCCTGGGCGAGGAAGCGGCGATCATTGGCGCCGCTTTTGCGATGCGCAAGAAGGACTGGCTGTTCCCCTGCTATCGCGAGTTCGGAGCGGCGCTGATGCGCGGGCTCCCGCTGCAGATCTTCGTCGACAACATGTTCGGCAACGCCAACGACACCGTGCTCGGTCGCCAAATGCCAAATCACTCGACGCATCGTGCGTCGGGCTATGCGTCGGTGAGCTCCCCGGTCGGCACACAGATCACGCAAGCCGTCGGCTTTTCCTGGGGCGCCAAAATCGACGGCAAAGACGTCGCGAGCCTCGTGTACTTCGGTGATGGCGCCACGAGCTCCTCGGATTTCCACAGTGGCATGAACTTCGCGGGCGTTTTCAAAGTACCCGTTGTCTTCCTGTGCCGTAACAACGGCTGGGCGATCAGCGTGCCCGTCGAACGTCAAACGGCAACCCGCACTTTCGCGGAAAAGGCCGCCGCTTACGGCATTCCGGGCGTGCGCGTGGACGGCAACGACATCTTCGCCGTGGTCAGCGTAGTGCGTGAAGCCGTGCGCCGCGGCGAGCAGGGGCTCGGTGCCACGTTGATCGAAGCGATCACGTATCGCATGGGTGGCCATTCCACGAGCGACGACCCGAACCGCTACCGCGCCACCGACGAGCTCAAGCCGTGGGCGGAGCGCGACCCTCTGGAGCGTCTGCGGCAGTACCTCGAGCGACGCGCGCAATGGGACGACCGCAAAGAGCAAGCCTTGATCGCCGATATCGACCAGCGCTTCCGCGCGGCCGTGGCCGTGGCGGAAAAGACCCCGCAGCCGTCTCTCGAAACGATGTTCGAAGACGTGTATGAGAAGCCGCCTTGGCACTTGCAAGAGCAATGCGCGGAAGTATTACGTGGCCCGCGCGCTCCGTCTTCTCACTCCTGATCACGTCCCCCTCTCCGGACCCGGAGCTATACCGATGCCACAGATGAATATGGTTCAGGCCATCAACGAGGCGCTTCGTTCGGCCATGCGCAAGGACAAGCGCGTCGTGGTGCTCGGTGAGGACGTCGGCAAAGTGGGCGGGGTGTTCCGCGTCACCGCCGGCCTCAGCGAGGAGTTCGGCGAAGACCGCGTGATCGATACGCCGCTCAGCGAAAACGGCATTGTGGGCTGCGCAGTGGGCATGGCGCTGTACGGCATGGTGCCCGTGGTGGAGATCCAATTCGCCGATTTCATCTGGCCTGCCTACGATCAAATCGTCAACGAGCTGGCGAAGTACCGCTACCGTTCGGGTGGGGAATACCCGGCCAAGCTCGTGATTCGCACGCCCGTCGGTGGCGGCATCAAGGGCGGGCACTATCACTCCCAGCACCCTGAGGCCGCGTTCATCCATGTGGCTGGCTTGAAGGTGGTGTGCCCGTCAAATCCGTATGACGCGAAGGGCCTGCTCTTGGCGTCCATTCAAGATCCCGATCCGGTGCTCTTTTTCGAGCCCAAGCGCGTGTACCGCGCGGCCAAGGGCGAAGTTCCAGAGAACGATTACCTGGTGCCTTTGGAGAGCGCGAAGGTCGTGCGGCCGGGCCGCCACGTCACGGTGCTCGCCTACGGCGCGATGCTGTACGAAGCGCTGGACGCCGCGGCCAAGGCGGCCGAAAAGGGCGTCGAGGCGGAGGTGATTGACCTGCGTACGCTGTGGCCGGTCGACATCGCGACGATCGTGACCAGCGTGAAACACACGGGCCGGCTCATCGTCGTACACGAGGCACCGCGGACCTGCGGCTTCGGCGCGGAGCTCGTCTCGCTCGTCGTCGAGCGCTGCTTCTATCACCTGGAAGCCCCCCCGGTGCGCGTGACGGGCTTCGATACGCCGTTTCCGTACACTTTGGAGATGGAGTATATGCCGCTTTCCCACCGCATTTTGCCGGCTTTGCTGGATTGCGCGAATTCGTAACCGCACGGTCTTCGGGGGATTCTCCCCCGCACCCGCTGGAGTGCCCCCCTTCGGGGATCACGAAGCGCGTAATCCAGCGGGGCCCCACCCCCGATTCTGGCACGAGTGAGGGCCCCGGCCCCAAACGACCTTTTCTCGCCGCGCACTTGACCCTCACGGCTGATTCAGCGAGATAAAAGCTCCCATGGCGAAGTACGAGTTCAAGTTACCGGATATCGGCGAAGGCGTTGCAGAGGGCGAGATCGTCAACTGGCTAGTTCAGGCGGGCGATGACGTCGCCGAGAATCAGGAGATGGTCGAGGTGATGACCGACAAGGCCACCGTCACCATCGGCGCGCCCAAGGCCGGCAAGGTGACCGAGCTGCGCTTCAAAGTCGGCGACACGGTTCCGGTCGGTCAGGTGCTGGTCGTGTTCGAAACGGGTGCTGGAGACGCGCCCGCCGCAGCTCCCGCGCCGGTCGCGGCAGCTCCCGCGGCAGCTCCCGCACCGGCCGCGAAGAGCGAAGGCCCAGTGGCGAGCGCCGTGGGTGATATCCGCGAGACCCTGCCGGGGATGTCGCCCGCCGTGGCACGCGGTGCCGAGTACTACGCGGACAAGCCGTTGGCCGCGCCCGCGACGCGGAAGCTGGCGCGCGAGCTCGGTGTGGATCTGCGTCGCGTCGAACCGAGTGGTTCCGCGGGCCGTGTCACGCGCGAGGACGTCGAACGCCTAGCGAATGGCGCTTCCGCGCCGGCCGCCACGCACGCCGCAGAGGCTCCGGCGGCCAAGGCGCCGGCCGCGCCGGGCCCGGCGCCGGCGCGCCAAGCCGCCGACGAGCGTCAGCCGATCCGAGGTTTGCGCAAGCGCATCTTCGAAAACATGGCGCGCTCCAAGCATACGGCCGCGCACTTCCACTACGTCGACGAAGTCGATGTCGGTCCCATCACCAGCCTGAAGGATCGCGCGAAGCCATATGCCGAGAAGGCGGGCATCAAGCTCACGTTTTTGCCCTTCATCGTCAAAGCAGTGGTCTCGGCACTCAAGCGCCACCCGCGCATCAACTCGAATGTCGATGAAGCCGCGATGGAGCTCGTGCTGCGCAAGACGTACGACATCGGCATCGCCACCTCGACCGACGCGGGGCTCATGGTTCCGGTGGTTCGCGGCTGCGACCGCCTCAGCATTTTGGAGATCGCGAGCGAGATCGATCGCGTGGCGCGTGCCGCGCGTGACGGCAAGAGCCAGAAAGAAGATCTGGGCGGCTCGTCGTTCACGATCACCTCGCTGGGCAAGCTTGGCGGTCTGTTTGCGCCCCCGATCATCAACTATCCGGAAGTCGGCATTCTCGGCATCCACGCGATTAAGAAGAAGCCGGTCGTGCGCGGAGACCAGATCGTGATCGGCGAAATCATGAACCTGAGCTTCTCCTTCGATCACCGGATCATCGATGGCGACGTCGGTGCAAACTTCGCTCAGGAGATTATTTCGTACCTGCAGGAACCTGATCGTCTCGTCGTCGAGATGGCCTAGCACCTCGCTTCGGAAGTGCGGTCCGGGGTTTCCCGCGGCCCTCGCGCCGACAGGCTCCTACATCCGCGTACAGTCGTCTTGCCCGCGCTTTGCGGGGCGTGGTCGCAGCCCAGCGAGCTGGCCGGCGCGAATCGAAAACAAAGCGGCAACGAAGCCCAGTTCACGCTATTAATTTACGGTCATCCGCTCGCTCGTCGGGTCGGCCGTAAAGGTGTAGCCTGGTGTCGGCAAATCGCATTCCTCGGGAGTCTTCCACGGCCATGAAGGGTCTGTTCAGTATCGCCGCCGTTGCAGTTGTTCTGCACGTCGCAGGGCACGCAATCGCCGACGAGGAGGCCGTTGAACCGACGCCAGCTCAGGTGCGCACGGCTGCGGAGGCTTTCGATCGCGGTCGCGAAGCTTACAAGTCGGAGGAGTACGTCGAGGCTGCCGAGCAGTTCGAAAGCGCTGACGCGAACGCACCGAGTGCAGCGGCGCTAGAACTCGCCATCCGCGCGCGGGACAAAGCGGGACAGTTGGATCGCGCGGCGACGCTTGCAGCGCTAGCGCTCGCTCGTCATCCGGATGACCCAAACATCCAGAAGATCGCACCCGGGATTGTCCAGCGCGCCAAGGCCGAGCTGTATGAGCTCGACCTGAAGTGCGACGACCCGTGTGACGTGACCGTAGCCGGTAAGATTGCACCTGGGAGCC
>DATCFJ010000524.1:0-5387 GCA_036509605.1 Polyangiaceae bacterium
GGCTCCCAGCTCTTGGTCTTCTGATACAGCGCGTCGAGCGCTGCCAGCGTTGCCGAGTCCGCCGGGTCGTCTTCGAGCACGGCCTGGTAGGTCTCGGTCGCAGCCTTCGGATCGCCGATCTGCACTTCGTACAGCTTGGCGATCTCGTACAGGATGTGTTTGCGCTCGTCGGGCGCGTCCGCCAGCTCGCGCTTCTTTGTGTAGACGTCGAGCAGATCCTTCCAGCGCGCGGTCTGGCGGTACAACTGTTCGAGCGCGCCGAGCGCGACCTGATTGTCCGGCTCGCTCTCGTAGACGGCGCGATACTCGGTGAGCGCGTCGTCGACGCGCGCTGCCTCTTCCACGAACACGCGACCGAGGCGCAAACGCAAGGCGTTGGCGGTCGAGACATCGCCGTGGGCGTCGGCAGCGATCACTGCGCTGCTGTAAGCCGCGATGACGTCGTCCCAGCGCGCGGTGACTTGCGCCACGCGCTCCATGTCCGTCTGGCTCTGCACGTCGGAAGGAGCCAGCTTGAAGGCGGAGAGGTAGCGATCGAAGGCCTTGGCCTTATCGTTGATGCGCGTCTCGTACAAGCCTGCCACTTCGCGGAGCAAGCCCAGGCTGTCCTCAGGCTCCTGCACGTGGCTGAGCTTCACTTCGATCGCCGTTGCTAAACCTTTGGGATTATTGGCGGTCGTGTACACGGGGATCAAGCGTTCGGCGGCGGCGAGATTGTTCTCGTCGAAGCTCAGCACTTTTTCGTAGGCCTTGGCGGCGCGGTCCGGCTTGCCCTTTTGGGTCATCCAGAGCTCGGCGATCTTCATCAGCATGCCGATGCGCTGCGCGGTATCCGTCGCACGCGCCTCGTTGCTTTCGAGCACGCGGATGAACTCATCCCACTTGCCCGTGTCCGCGTAGAACACTTCGAGATCGTCCCAACGACCTAGCGTGACGTACCGCTTCTTGAGCTGCTCTTGAGCGCGGCGATCATCCGGTGCCAACGTCAAGAGAGCGCGATACGCATCGACCGCTCGCTCTTCGTCTTTCAGGCGATCACCTGCGACCTGGCCGAGCTTGTTCAAGAGCTCGATCTTCGCGGCGGTGTCGTAGGTCAGCTCTGCCAAGCGTCCGAGGACGTCAGCGAGCTTCTCGTAGTCTCGCGAGCGCTCGTAGAGCTGCGAGAGCGCGTTGAGCGCGTCCACGTCATCCGAATCGTTCTCCAGAACGACGGCCCACAGATCGATGCAGACCTCGGGCTTCTTGACCTTTTCAGTGGCGAGTAGCGCAATCTGTTTGAACTTCGCCGCGCGTTCGCCGCCTGCCGGGAGCGAGCTCGCTTCCCGCATGCTGAGCTGAATCAGCTTCTCCCAATCCCGGCGCTTCTCGTACATTTCGCGCAGGTAGGTGATGGCCGCCGGTTGATTGGGGTCGACCTCGAGCACCTTCTCATAGGCGCGCACTGCTTCCGCCTGATTGGCGAACTTGGTCACGTACAGATCCGCGGCGCGGGCGAACAGCTCCGCCTTTTCCATTGGATCGGTCACGGCGTCGCCAAGCGACATCAGCGTCTTCACGTACTCGTTGAAGCGCTTGGCCGCTTCTTGTTGCGCGAGCTTCTCGCGCAACGACGCGATCAGCGCTTCGTCCGCGGCAGCCGGTGCCACTGGAGCGGGCGCCACTGGAGCGGGCGCAGCTGGAGCGGGCGCAGCTGGAGCGGGCGCGGCCGCGACCGGAGCGGGCTCGGAGACCGGAACGGGTGCCGACGGGGGCACAGCTTCAGCCTCAGGCTCTGCGACTGGAGCTGGAGCTGGAGCTGGAGCTGGAGCTGGAGCTGCCACGGCACGATTCGAAACGGGCGCCGCTTCAGCGGTGCGCGTGGGCGCGGCGCCCGACAGCTTCTCGCCGATCTGTGCCTCGAAGGCCTGCAGAGCGGGGTGCGTCGGATCGACGCGGCTTAGCCGCTCGAAGAACTTGCGCGCGCGGATCAGATCTCCGCCCTCACGCCACGCAATCAGACCGCCGCTGGCCAACAGATAGCCAGCCGACGCAGAAATGCCTGCACGATCGGAAGCCTCGTCCGCCAAACGCAGCACACGCTCCCACTCACCACCGCGCACGCCGAGAGCGTCTTTCAAGAACGTGAACGCGGGCTCACGGCTCGGATCTAGACGCAGCGATTCCTCGAGGAATTGCCCACCGACCTCGAGGTTTTGATGGCGTAGTGCCCAGCGTGCGCCAAACCGGAACGAAGCATCAGCCTTGGCGACGGGCGCCTCGATGCGCTTCAGAGCGTCACGCTGAGTCTCGAGAATCGCTTCGGTGCGCTGTGCTTCGACGAGCAGCCCTTCGTAGAGCGCTGCAGCGCTCGCGCTCGCGGGATCTGCGGCGTACGCCTGAGCGAGAATGCCCTCGTATTCCGTCGGCGCGAAGCGGCGTGCGATGCGCGCCGCGCGCAAGAAGATCGCCGAGCTGTCTACGCTCGTGGGCGCGTCGTGCGCTGAACGCAGCAACGCCGCGATGCGGTCCTGCCACTCGTCCGCGCCAACCTGCGCGTCGAGCAGCCGCTCACCGATGTCGCCCGGCTTACCCTCGGCATTCTGCAACGCCTTCGCGTACGACTCCGCCGCGCGCTCGTATTCGCCCACGTCACACAGCACGTCACCGAGCTCGCTGAACAGCGCGCTCTTCACGCGCGCGTCCGGCGCGCTCTTCAGCTGCAACTCGAGCAGCTTCTGCACCATGTTGAGCTTGCCCAGCTCCCAGTAGATGGCGCGGGCTTCGCTCAGCGCGTCGAACAACGACGGATTGAGCTTGTAAGCGTCCTGAAAATGCTTCAGCGCGCGCACGCCCTGAAGGAACTGCGTATGGAGCACGCGGCCCAAACGCAGGTGAATGTCCGCCTTCAGCGTCGCGTCCTGGGTATTGCCCAGGCCCTGCTCCAATGCTTCGACGATGCCGTGCCAGTCGTGGTGGCTCTCAAGCTGTTTCAGACGCTGCTCTAGATCCATGCTCCCTCGGGCAAGCTACTTGGCGCTGAGGCTCGCCTGGCGAATACGCCAAAACGAGCCTCGGATAGTGGACGTGGCTGAGCGCGCCGATACGGCGCGCTCGTTCTCAGATTCACCCGTGTGGGTATCGCGATGCGAAGCGGTCGAACTGTCACCCTCGGCCGTCGTGCCGCTCAGCGAACCGAAGCTCGTGAGCCGTGCCTCATCCAACTTGTTGTGATGGGCCTGAGTGACAGGAGGCAAAATCAAGATCCCAGCTTTTGGATCAACGACGAAGTCTCCTCGCACTCTTCTTTGAACTTCATCGCCTGCGCGCCCTTGCAAACGCGCTTGGTGAATTGGTTCAAGAGGCGAAGAGCCTTCTCCTTTTGGGGCGGATCCATCGTGCCGTACGTGCTGCCAAGCTCGTACGAAAACTCGGGATGCGCGTCGCCAGCGAACTGCTCGGCCTTCTCCATCGCAGAGACTTGCCCGGCCTTGTCACCCTTGGCGAGCGACACGGTCGAGAGCAAGACGTACATGTTGAAGATCTTGCCGTTGTTCTTCTCGTTTGGCGGAATGAGCTTGAGGCCCTCGGTGAGCACCTGCTCCGCTTCCTTGTAGAACTTCAGCGTGATGTACAGGTTCGCGAGATCGGCGAAGAAGTAACCCTTGCTCGGGTCGTGGTCGATCGCCTTGGAGTAGTTGTCGAGCGCAGACTGCTCGTCATCCGTCCAGAGGTACGTCTCGCCGAGCTCGTTGTAGCAATCAGCGATGTTCGGATCCTTCTCGATGCACTTCTTGAGCGGCTCTTGCGCCTGCTTGTATGCGTCCAAGTTGCCAGCTCGCGCCTGCTCGATCAGAGCGTGGCCGCGAGCGCCCCAGTAGGTGGCGAAATCCGGAGCAACCTGCACCGCGCGCGCCAAGGTCGAGGCTGTCTTATCCCAGTCCTCCTTCTTCTCGTACGCGGTGGCGAGCTTCCAGAGAATACGGTGGTTGGTCGGATCGAGGTCGATCGCCTGCTCGTATTTCTGGATCGCTCCTTCGACGTTGACCTTGACCGACTGATCACCCTCGTTCGAGAGGTTGATGGCCTCGATGCGATCGCGGCTGCAACCCGACACAGCGCTCAACAGACCCGCGGCAATCACGAAAACCGTAGAAGACTTCAGGAGTTTCATCGCAAGCTTTCCCTCTTTCCAGTCGTTACGCATAGGGAGACTCACCAGCAGAATCGTACATTCGCAGGCGGAGCGGCCAGTGTGAGCAGCCAAGGCTGATACGAACGAGGCGCGAAACGAAGCACTTTTGGTAAACTCTCGACCGTTCTACGCGCATCGCAGATGGGTCAAAGAGGCTTGCAGCATAGGCGGACGCGACCCATGGAGTAAAGGCGCTTCGCACCCGAATTTCGCTTGGTTTCGCGGGGCCTTAGCCGCGCGAATCGCGCGAGATTTTCGGAGTAACACAACACCCGACATTGCACGCAGTCGGATGCGCGCGCGGGCGATCAGCAACGTACGCAATACGCCCAGCAACGGTCGAGCGACCTTCGCCAGTTCAGCTCCAGCGCCACAAACGCAGAAACGCGCGACAGGGTTACCTGCCGCGCGCTCTGACTGAAACGGATGCTCGGGCGCACTCAGCTGCGACCGAGCGCGTCGGGCCGATCAGCCCGGCGAGAGCATGATCGGATACACGACCGTGACGATACCACCTTCGGGCTGGGGAAAGCTGAGCCCGTAGAAGGCCGACACCACGCAGCTCACCACGCCGCTGTCCGGGAGATCCGAACCGCCGTTCGATGCGTTGGAAACCGCGCCGTCGCGACCGATTACGAAACGCGCAGAAACGCGACCTTCGAGATTCGGGTTACGACCGAGACCCTGTTCGTAACACATGCGGAAGCGGCCGTAATTCTGGCGCACGATGCGCTGAATCACCTCCGGAGGCAGGCGACCGCTGACGGTCGTTGCACCCATGCGCACCTTTGGGGCTTTGGTTTGATGCGAGCCGCCAAGGCGGCCGTGACCGGCGCCGAAGCCCTGCCCGGTACCCGTACCGGCTCCGTGGCCCAGAGTGCCGATGTTACCCAAGCCGATGCCTTCACCGCGACCGCCGCCACCTTCACCGATGCCGGACAGGCCGAGACCCCCAGCGCCGAAGGCGTCGCCGATTTCGTCGCCCCACATGTTACCGCGGGCGCTCACGTCGTCCGAACCGGAAGACGTGTCACGGCCCCAGGGAGCCGTCGGCGCATTCGGATCACCGGCGGCACCCGTATTGAGCAGGCCGATCATGCCGAATTCGGCAGCCTCACGCAGCGCAGCCTGACGGGCGATGTGTGGATCCGGGTTGTCTTTCGGGCCCTGCACCGCGTAGCGCTTGTTGACGGCCTTGGTCGTGGGGTTACCCATC
>DATCFJ010000525.1:0-3712 GCA_036509605.1 Polyangiaceae bacterium
CACGCCTCGCGCCCCAGCGCGCGCCAAGCAGCTCAGCCGCCCGCTTCCTTCTCCGGTGCGCGCGCAGCGCCGCACGCCGCACGCCTCACGCCACAGCGCGCGCTATAACACCTCAGCCGCCTGCTCCTTCTCCGGTGCGCGCGTAGCGCCGCGCGCGTAGCGCCGCACGCCTCGCGCCCTAGCGCGCGCCAAACAGCTCAGCCGAATGCCCGGAAATACGTCGACCCCACCCGACTTTGGCACGATAAGATCACGATCTGCCAACAAGGAATCAACTCACAAGAGCTGGCGAAACCAGGCGGACGGCCGTCTCAACCGAACGCGTGTGACGCCCCACGCCCCAGCCGTCTTTCCCCAAAATTTTTCTCTGCTGGTTTGCGGCCAGGCGGACTATGAAAGCCATACCGCAACATGCCCGACGAATTTCCTACCCTCGAGGCGGTTGCAGCGTTGGGGGTTCTGGCTCTCTTGATCAGAACCCTGTTGGTGCTGAGTGAGATACGGAGCGTGCCGGAGTTTGCAGCGGAGCTTGGGCGGGCTTTGGGTTCAGGGGATCGCGCGCGTGCATTGGCCGCGTGCAATGCGCCGGTGGCGCCGGCGTTGGCGCGTTCGGCACGTGAGTTGATTGCGTTGGTTGGGGATCCGCCGTACGGCCCCGACACCGCAGGGGACTTGAAGATCGAGCTCGGCGAGCTGGAGCAGGATTTGGCGCGACGAGGCGAAAGCGGCCGTGCGCGCGATTTGATTGTGCTCTCGGTCTTGCTTGGATCGATGGCCTTTGCTGTGTTGTCCAAGCTACCAGTCAGCGCTTGGTTTCACTGGCTAGCTGTGGCGGCCTCGGCGCTACTCGCCGTCGGCTACGTGTTACGCAGCCGTTTGCGTGGCGTGGAGCGTGTCGAGCTCACGCGAATCGCGAGCTCGTTGTCGCAGATGCTCACGGCCACGAGCGCGAGCACGGCGCGACGCAGCCTGCATTCGATCGACGGCGGCTGCACCGCGTGCGGCGAGACGTTGTTCCTGGTCGCGCGCGACGCTGCGCTCGGTACGTCGCTGCCCGCGCTCGGCATCCACGAGCTGAGAATCTGCAAAAATTGCGGATTTACCGTGGGTCAGGCCGAAGATTCCGCGGCGCTGGGCCGCGCCGCTTTGGAAGAGCTCAGCGTACCGTTCGAGCTAGAGTCGGACAGCGAGGCCAGCTCCGACGACACCGAGCACGACGGCTGAACGCTCTTTTCTTGCATCCCGAAGAGTTACGAGACACGTTCGCGCACGCATGGACAGTTCTGGTACGCACGACGCCAATCGCGCCTATTACGACGCATTTTCTGCCGGCTACGAAGCGCGGCGCGGCCCCAACGATCCCGGCGGGTATCACGATTTATTGGACGAGCTCGAGTCGGAATACGTGAAGCGCTACGGCGCCCGCCGTGACGTGCTCGAGGTCGGCTGCGGAACGGGCCTGGTACTGGAGCGGATTCGGGTTTTCGCGCGCTCAGCTCTGGGCGTCGATCTCTCGCCTGGGATGCTCGAAAAGGCTCAAGCGCGCGGCTTGGACGTGGTGCTCGGTTCGGCCACTTCCCTGCCCTTCGAAGACAACCGCTTCGACGTCACGTGCTCGTTCAAAGTGCTCGCGCATGTTCCAGAGGTCGAGAAAGCCCTGGCCGAGATGGTGCGTGTCACCCGACCGGGCGGCATCATTTTGGCCGAGTTCTACAACCCGTATAGCTTGCGTGGCCTACTGAAACGCTTCGGGCCCGCCGGACGCATCGCGGCTTCCGCCAACGAGAGCCACGTCTATACCCGCTTCGATTCACCGTTTTCGCTGCGCAAACTGCTGCCGCCGGGCTGTGTGCTGGTCGGCGCTCGCGGCGTGCGCATCATCACCCCCACCGCGAAGGTGATGCGCGGGCCGTTCGGTCGCTGCTTGTTCCGCGCCGCGGAGCGAGCGCTGTGTGATTCACCGCTGCGGGTGTTCGCCGGCTTCTACGTAGCCGCCATCGAAAAGCGCAACTAGAAGCGACCGCTGACGCCGAGGACCGCGCCGCCTGGGACCGGCGCGGCGCTCGGCGCAATACTCAGCGACGAGCTCTCGGGCCTCAACGCAGCGGGCAGCGCGCGTTTACGAACCTGCCGCTGCTCGGGCGTGAACGCAAGCTGTGCCTCTACGATGCCGATCAGAGACACGCCGAGCCAAGCGTAGGAGGAGACCTCGAGTCCGGTGTACCAGCCGCGAAGCGTCGCGTTGTTGCTTTGGGCAGCCTTGTTGGCTTGGCTGGTGGCCAAGATCAGATGTGTTTCGATGCCCAGCGTGAACAGAGTGCTGCCCGCAAGCAGCAACTCGCTGCTCAAAAACACATAGCCGAGGTTCTTCTCGCCGTTCTGGAACTGCCCGGCGCCGAACGGCACTAGCGCAAGCCAACGGGTTTTCGGCGTGATCACCGTCTCTTGAGCGGCCAAGCGCTCGAGCCCCGCGACCCGAACCCGCTCTCGACGTGCGCGCTCCTCTTGCAGCCGAGCGAGCTGTTGCGCACGCTTGACTCGCTCGTCCTCCGCCTTGCGGATGACGTCGAACATGGTCTCGCGCACGCGAAGAAAACGATCGATGACCTGCGGCGGGAAGACCAAGCTGTCCGGCGGTTTCATCTGCGGGTTCTGACGAATCGCGGCTCGCAGTGGCTCGTCGGCGGCTTGGTTCTGACCGCTGCCAATCAAACAGGCCGCGTGATAGATGCGCGCGCTCTCAACGACGTCCGGATCGCGAAACGGCCGCGGGGCATCGGCGCTCAGTAACAAATGTAGAGAATCGGCGCACTCGCCGTACTTGCCGGCTTCGTAAAAGCTGACGACGCGCGCCAGCTCCGCGGTGTCATTGAGCCGCGGGGCTTCGGTGACGACCGGCGCGTGGGTCGTGCTTTGGGCCTGCAGCAGCGGCGTGTACAGCACCGCAGCCACCAAACCGACACTCGAACAGAAGCGCGACAGAGTCATCAGGGCCCCCCGAGGCCGTTTGACTTATGACCCGGGGATACTGAAGAGTCGACCGGGGCTGAGCGTCACGTCAAATTCTTTTGGTGGCAGGCCGCTGTCGGGCGGCGATAAAAGCGTACAATGGGCGCGTAGTGCGGCCGTCGCCATGCGGATTTTTTGCTGGCTCGGCACGTTGAAGGAGCCCAGCTCCCCGCAGCTCGCGGTCGTTCCGGGCGCGCCTTGGAAGTCGATCAGTGCCGGCTTGAACTCGATCGTGCCGCGGACGGTCTGCACTTCGGTCGGGTCATTCGGCCGGACCACGTTGACCACCATGCTCTGGGGGGCGATGCAGCACTCCTCGTTCGGTGGCACGAATTCGAAGGTGTGCGCGCCCACAGTCAGATCGTGGGGCGGACCGAACCAAACTATTTCCTGACCGTCCACTTTGACGATGGCATTCTTGGGACCGTCGACCAGCACGCGCACGGTTGCGGTCTCGGCGGCGGCCGAAGTCGGCGGTGCGACACGCACGTGCCCAGGGTGGTGCGCACCCTCTGCCGCGGGACGCCGCGACTCGCCGTGCTCGGACGCGGCGGGCTGCGCCACTGGCGCGCTAGGCAGCACTTGCCTTACGATGAGTGCGCTCGGTGAGGTCTGCGGCGTACCGGCTGAACGCTTGTCTGCGCGCCGCGAGCGCCAGAGGGCAACCGCGCCGAGCAGGACGCCCAGCGCCAGGCCCAACAAA
>DATCFJ010000526.1:0-2712 GCA_036509605.1 Polyangiaceae bacterium
GGCCGTCCCTGCGCTGCCACTCGTGCCCGCGCTGCCGGCCGTCGCTGCGCTGCCACTCGTGCCCGCGCTGCCGGCGGTTGCCGCGCCGCCGGCGGTTGCCGCGCTGCCGGCGGTTGCCGCGCTGCCGGCGGTTGCCGCGCCGCCGGCGGTTGCCGCGCCGCCTGTGCCAGTCGTGTCATTGGCTGTCGCTCCTCCAGAGGTCGCAGCATCAGAATCGACGCTGCCGTCGACGCCTGAGTCGGGCTCTATTACCGCGTGGCGCACGCACTCTTGCTTGATGCAGTACGAGCCAGCTCCGCAATCGGTATTCCGGATGCACATTCCGCCGCCCACACAGCCCGAGACGGCCAAAAATAGCGCGAGCCCAACGACGAACAGCCCGAGCACCGCGCGAGCCAGCAGAGTGCAGGGGAGTCGGGTGTCATTCACGACTCAGAGTCCAAGCTTGATTCCCACCGAAAAAAGCAGCCAAACCAGTGGAGCGTTGCTGGGCAGATCACTGCCCACCGGCATCACACTGAATGAGGGTTCGAGAAATAACCCGGCGCGTTTGCCCAAGGGCAGAACGACTGTCGCGCCCACGCTCCCGCCAAACAGCGTGTTCGGAGCAACTTCACCGATCACCCCCGCGTAAGCGCCCACGTTGTGCGAAATCCAGCGCTCGTAGCGGGCTTCGCCGCCTAGGGTGGCACGCTTTTCGAGCTCGGCAAACGCGCGAAAACCGAAGGCGTCCGCCTCGGACTCATCGCTGCGTAGGTCGATGCCGGTGGTGATGCGCAGCCGGGCGCGCCTCCAGCCCAGCTTTCCCGATCCGGAATCACCGCCCTCGAGCCCGGTGCCGATCCCGAAGTCGCCATCGAGCAGGTAACCGTTGTCTTCGGCATGCCCGTGTTTCGCCAGAAACATGGCGCAAACGAGCGCCGAGATACTGACGCTCAGACGAAACGCTCGCCGCGTTGTGGGCGCTCTTACTAGCTCTCGCACGGTGCTTGTGACCCGCATCGCAAATGTCGGGCCAAGCAGAGCCAGGCTCACGAGCTCGGGATCAAGCCGCGCGCGGTCCGATGCGCTTGCGCTTCAGCATCTCGACCAGCGTGGTGCGGTTCAAACCGAGCAGCGTCGCCGCTTGCTTCTTGTTCCACTTGGTTCGCTCGAGCGCCTGGCGGATCAGCTGATTCTCGAACGACTCGACGGCATTTCGTAGATCGATGCCGGTGTCCGGCAAGCGCGGCGTGATGCGTTTCTCAGTGCCTAGGCCGCACACGCGCTGCGGTAGATCTTTCGGGTCGATCACGGTGCCGGCGCACAGCAGCACGGCGCGCTCGATAGTGTTCTCCAGCTCGCGCACGTTGCCGGGCCATTGATACTCGGCGAGCAACTGCGCCGTCGCGCGCGAAATCTCCAGCTCGCCGCCCTTGCCCATCTTCTCTCGGGCTTTGGCCAAGAAGTGCTGGGCGAGTAGCGGTACGTCCTCGCTGCGCTCGCGCAACGCCGGAACGGCGAGATGAATGACGTTGAGTCGGTAGTACAGGTCTTCGCGGAACGTCCCGGCGAGGACTGCGTTCTCCAAGTTGACGTTGGTCGCGGCCACGATGCGCACGTCTGCTTTCAGTGTGCGGTTGTCGCCGACCGGCGAGTACTCGCGCGCTTGCAGCACGCGCAGCAGCTTGACCTGCAAAGACAATGGCATCTCGCCGATTTCGTCGAGGAATAGCGTGCCGCCTTCGGCCAGCGCGATACGGCCGACCTTGTTCGCGTGCGCGCCGGTGAACGCGCCACGCGCGTGGCCGAAGAGCTCGCTCTCGAGTAGCGCCTCGGGGATCGCGCCGCAGTTGATGGCGACGAACGGCTTGCTGACGCGCTGACTCTGCTTGTGCACCGCTTTGGCGACGAGCTCCTTGCCAGTACCGCTCTCGCCGGTGACGAGGATCGTGCACAGCGTGTCGGCAACTCGGTCGATCACTCGGTACAAGTCGACGAGAGATTCCGACAAACCAATCACGCCCTGCATGCTGCTTGGCAGGACGCGCGGCGAGCTCGGCTGCTCACTGTTACCGATGATCGCGTCGCTCTCTTCGAGCGTCTCGCTCGCGGTCTCCGGCAGCTCGTCGTGAATGATCTCGATGCCGTCAGCGGCAGCGGGTGCAGTCGATGGGTAAACCCCTGAGGTGTACTCCTCGTCTGCGAACTCACCGAATCCTGCCGCGCCGTTATTGAGTGTCGAGTGATCCATGGTGCTTCCTTCCGCCCTCTGCGTGCGGATGGCTCTAAGCAACCAATGGGCCAACTGTCGGCGCGCTGGCGTTCCTGCGTTGATCCCTTGGCACTTCGCGAATCCTGCGCGGATTGCCTACATAAGCGGCGAAATAGGCGCTCAGGTCAGGTTTGACCTACGTGCGTTGGAGCATGTTTCCTGAAAGGCCGTTAAATGTGACTTCCCCGTACTGGGTGTCAGCGGACCCGAGGGGGGTCGGATGGACCCCAGGGGCGGTTTAACGGCTTCGGAAGCAGTGAACGGAGCCCAAAACCAAACCTTGAGAAAATAGATTCGAGGTCCGAAGTCGCTGGCACGGCCCGTGCTGAGAGTTCCGGCATGGCGGACCTATTCGCCTCCATCCAACCCCTACATGCGGCGCTCGACTACCACCTGGAGCGGCACTCCGTTCTGGCGTCGAACGTCGCGCACGTCGACACGCCCGGCTACAAGCCGAA
>DATCFJ010000527.1:0-4954 GCA_036509605.1 Polyangiaceae bacterium
ACCACACGCGACTCATCGGCTTGCCATTTCTATGGATATGCTAGCCTGCGCGCGAAAGTTATGGCGGACGTCAAGAAAGCTAAGGGAAAAAAGGCCACTCAAGCCAAGCGCGTTCGAAAAGAACGCCGCTTCGAACCGGAGCCCACGTACGCGTCGCGCGCCTCGATCGGCGGCGGCATGCTGGGCGCGTTGGTGCTCGGCGCCGGCGTCTACAGCCAATGGCTGAGCGACAACCCGCGCGCCATCGCTCCCTATTTGTTCGCAGCGGGCGCGGTCGGCCTGGGCGCCGCGCTCTGGTTCGGTGACGCGGGCGCGTTGCCCGTGCGCGTGGGTGACGCGGGCATCGCCATCGAAAAAGGCAGCGAGCTCGCGCGCCTCTCTTGGTGTGACATGGAGCGCGTGAGCACGGAGCGCGGGGAGCTCGTAGCTAAGGGCAAAGAGCTCACGCTCCGCATTCCGATCGCCGCGCACCGCACTGCGGTCGCTTGGATCTTGAGCGAAGGCACCAAGCGCGTGCCCAGCGTGATGGACGTCAAACGTCAAAGCTTGGCCGGCCTGCCCGAACCGAAAGACAACGACGGGGACTTCGTGGTGATCGAGGGCCTGCAGATCGCCGGACGTCACTGCGCGGCCAGCGGCAAGCCGATTTCCTTCGAGCGTGACGCGCGCCTGTGCCCGGTCTGCGGCCAGGTCTATCTGAAGGACGAAACGCCAAAGAAATGCGCCACTTGCGACGCCGAGCTGGGCTCGAAAACCGTCGAAGTCTGACCGCTTTCTGAGGGCGAATGTGCGGGGCGCAGGCGCAGGCGCCGAGCGCGGGCTAGCGAGCTCGCGCTCGGCGCCTGCGCGTTGACGAGCTTCGGTCGGCATGACACCTTAAACTGGTCGTGTCGTCCCCGTCTGCATCGAGTGATCCCGCGTTCGAGTCGCCGTTGGCGAGCTCGCTCCGTGGTTGTTGTCGCTCGGCAGCTCGGGCGGCCTAGGCCTGCGGCTCCGCGCCGCGTTTCCTGCGTCGCCTGGCTTTCCGCCAGGAAGGCTCAGTCGCGCGCGTTTTTCTTTGGAGCACGTCATGGTCGAATTGAAGTTGTACGACTCACTGTCACGTTCGGTTCAGCGCTTCACCCCGCTCGGCAGCGGCCCAGTGGGCATCTACAGCTGCGGCCCGACCGTGTACGCACGCCAACACCTAGACAACATGCGGCCGTACGTGTTCGCGGACTTACTGCGCCGGACTCTGCAAGGGCGCGAAGATTGCGAAGTCCGCAGGGCTCGCGCCGAACTTGGACGACCTGGCGGCCATCGGCGTCGGCTCGACCGCGTTTCGCTACTACTTGATGACCGCTCATTACCGCTCGGCCTTGGATTTGAGCCTAGAAGCGCTACGCGCGGCGCAGATTGGCTTCGAGCGCTTGAGCCAGTTCGTGACGCGCCACGTGGAAGCGCAGACTTCGTCGTCCGCGACGGAAGGGCACGCCACGTGGCGCGCTCAGTTCTTCGCCGCGCTGTACGATGACCTCGACGCGCCGCGCGCCATCGCCGTCCTGTGGTGCGTCTTGGCAGACGCGAGCCTCGCGCTCGGCGAGCGTGCGCGGCTGATCGCAGAGCTTGGCGGTGTGCTCGGGCTGGCGTGGAATGCAACGCGCGCCGCCCAGCCGTCCCCGGACGTCTTGCATTTGCTCGCGCAGCGTGAGAGTGCGCGCGCCGCGCGCGACTTCAGGGCGGCAGACGCCCTGCGCGCCGAGCTCTCGAAGCGCGGCTTCACCATCGAGGACAGCCCCGACGGGCCACAGCTGCACCGTGCGCGCTAGCGCTTAGGGCCCTCGAATGGCTAAGTCGGTCGATGATCGCGGCCCCGGCCCCCGGCTGGCGAGGCGCGACGAAGGCGCATACCGCTGGTATGTAACTGAGGAGCAACGAAGCCAGCCGGGATGCATCGGCCGCGAGAGCGATCGATTTAGCCATTCGCTGGCCCTTAGTCGAGCTCGATCGCTTCGACTTCGACGATGGGCCGCGTGCCGGACAGCTCTTCGAGCTTGCGGCGCGCGGCCCGGCGCACGAATTCGGCCAGAGCGAGTCCGCGACCGCCGCGAAACGTTTCGACGGCGCGGGCGATCTCGCGGGCAACAGCGCGGAGCGCGTTCGTGTCGTCGTCAACGAGCGGCACGCCGCGCGTGCGCACGGTCGGCGCCGCGGCAAGCTTGTCGTTCGGGCCCAATGCCAGGGTAACGAACGCGATGCCCTGACGGCCCAGCTCCAGGCGCCGTTGGTGCGTGTCGCTCGAGAGCTCTTCGCCGCCCATGGCGATCGCGATGCGGCCGTGCTGCACCGCGCTGTCCTTCCACAACTTTTGCCCGTCGCACACCACCGGAGTGCCGTTCTCCACCACGGTCGTTTCGGACACGCCCAGCTCACGCGCGAGCTCTTCGTGACGCTGCAGGTGATGCAGCGTGCCGTGCACCGGCAAGAAGCAATTCGGCCGGCACAGCTCGATCATGCGGCTTTGCTCGGTGCGCCCGGCGTGCCCGCTGGTATGCACCGAGGGATCGCTAAAGCGAGTCTTCAAGATGACGCCGGCACGCAGCAGGTCATTCATCATCGCGAACACGGGGCGGTCATTGCCGGGGATGATACGGCTGGAGAAGATCACAGTGTCTTCTTCGGCGAGCGTGAGCTTCGGATGGTGGCCCGTGGAGAGACGCTTGAGCGCGGAGTTGCGCTCCGCTTGCGTGCCGCCAGCGAGCACGAGCAAGCTCGAGCGCGGCACGCTGCTCGCTTGCTCGGGCGACACGACTAGATCACTGGGCCACGACAAACGCCCGATTTGCCGGGCGATTATCGACTGCGTTTCCAGACTGCGCCCGAACAAGCACAACTTGCGGCCCGTGCGCTGCGCGATCTCACCGAGCAAGATCAGCCGCTGAATGTTGCTGGCGAACATCGCGATCACTACTCGCGCAGGGGCTTGCTGAACCAGCTCTTCGAGCGCCCGACCCACTCCCCTCTCGGAACCGGCGCGCACCGGGACATCGATGTTCGTGCTGTCGCTGAGCAAGAGGGAGATGCCTTGATCGCCGAGCTCGATCAGGCGCGCTTCGTCGGTCGGCTCACCATCGGGCGGATCGGGATCGAAGTTGAAATCCCCAGTGTGCAAGATGCTACCGGCAGCGGTGCGAATGTGCAGCGCGCTGGCTTCGACGATCGAGTGCGCGACGCGCACGGGTTCGATCTTGAACGGGCCGACGTCGTAGACCTGGCCTGCGTGAGCGTCGCGCAGATCCAGCTCGGCTTGCGAGAAGTTATGCTCGAACAGGCGCTTCTTGGCGATGCCCAGGGCGTGCGGCGGGCCCCACACCGGCATTTGCATCTCGGTCAACAAATAGGGCAGTGCGCCGACGTGATCCTCATGCCCGTGCGTTAGAAAAATGCCGTGCACGCGCTCGCGTTGTTCGAGCAGCCAGCTGAAATCCGGATGCCACACGTCGATCCCGACGTCGTCTTCGGCGAAAGCCGCTCCGCAATCCACCACCACGATGCCGTCCGATTGCTCGACGGCAAAGCAGTTCATGCCAATCTCCCCAAGGCCGCCCAAGGGGACGATGCGGATCTGATTTGGCTCTAATTTTGGCTGGGCTTGCACGCTGGGGGATCCGCCTTATTTAAGGTCTCCGGTGTAGCACGAGTCGCCTAGTGGCATTTGGCAGTTGCGACGTCCGGTGATAGAGCCGCGGTAGCGTCAGAAAGCGTCAGACCTGGAGCACCCAACGTGGCAGAAACAAAAGCGGTCACTCCCGAAGAAGCAGCCAAATTGCTCAGCCAGGCGCATGTGTACGTGGACGTGCGAAGCGAGCCCGAATTCGAAGCGGGACATCCGGAAGGCGCGCTGAATGTGCCGTTGCTCAACGCCGGCCCCGTCGGGCTCGTCGAGAACCCGGACTTCTTGAAGGTGATGGAGAGCGCGTTCGGCAAGAACGAGCCGCTGGTGATTGGGTGCAAAGCTGGCGGGCGTTCCAAGCGCGCCGCAGCCATGTTGGCGCAAGCCGGCTTTTCGCAGCTTTCGGATCAGGTCGCCGGCTTCGACGCGGGCCGGGACGCCTTCGGGCGCCCGCTCGCCGGCTGGAGCAAGACGCCTGGGCTCCCCGTCGGCACCGGCAAGCCTGCGGGACAAGCTTATGCCGACGTGAAAGGGCGCCAGCCCCGCTGAAGCCCGCGCTAGGCGCGCCACGCTAGCCGCACGGGCCGGCCTCTGTTAGGCACCGGCCCGAGATGATTCCGCGCTACACGCCCAAGGCATTCTCCGAGCTCTGGTCCGACAAAACCCGCTACGGCATCTGGCTCGACGTAGAGCTCGCTGCTTGCCAAGCGATGGAGACCGAGGGGCTGGTCCCCAAGGGCACCGCGGCCAGCATTCGCGCCAAGAACATCACGCTCGACCCGGCGAAGATCGACGAGATCGAGCGCACCACGCGCCACGATGTGATCGCGTTTCTGACGCACGTCGAACAGCTCGCGGGTGAGCCAGCACGCTGGCTGCACCGCGGCATGACTTCCAGCGACGTGCTCGATACGAGCTTTGCGATTCAGTTGGCCCGCGCAGCCGATCTTTTGTTGGAGCGCACAGACAGCCTAATCGCAGCCTTGGCCATGCGCGCCAAGGAGCACGTGAAGACGCCGCAGATTGGCCGCTCCCACGGCATCAGCGCGGAGCCAGTGAGCTTCGGCATCGTGCTGTCGGGGCACTTGGCGGAGATCAAGCGCGGCCGGCTGCGCTTGTCACGCGCACGTCAGGAAATCGCGGTCGGCAAGATCGCCGGCGCGGTCGGCACGTACGCCCATTTGTCTCCGGAATTGGAGGAGCGCGCGCTGTCCTCCTTAGGTCTCGGTGCGGAGACCGTGTCGACGCAAGTCGTTGCGCGCGATCGCCACGCGAGCTTCTTCTCGGCATTGGCCCTACTCG
>DATCFJ010000528.1:0-2457 GCA_036509605.1 Polyangiaceae bacterium
CCTCGAGCACCCACGACCCGCGTCGACACACGAGCCGCGTGGGTGTGCCAGCCGTCAGTAGATCTCCCGAGATGGGCATCGTTTGGTCAAGCTCCCCTGGCGCCCGCGCGCGCCTGAGCCCGTGACCGAATGCTCACGGGGTCGCCGCTCGGGCTCAGTAAGACTCTGACACTCGCCAAGACGTCGTCGAAGTACAGGGCCACGCTGGCGTGCTCCGCGCCTGCGCTCGGCTCGACGTGCCCAGTCACGCACAGTGGCAGCCCAGTGTTGAGGCCCGGCGTGCGCTCGTTCATGCGCGTCTTGACGCAGCCTGCCACCATGTTGGCGATCTCGCCGAGCGCGTCGGAGACGTCACTGTCGGCTTCGAGCTCGGCGCCGGGATCCATCCCGAACAACGCGCGCGCCAAGGCTTGGCACGCTTCCCACTCGGCCACGACGCCGATCTGAACCTGGCAACCAGCCGCCACCAACGGCACATATGCGCCGAATAGCGATTGCGGTGCGCGCTCAGAGCCCGCGGCAGTGTGGACGCTGCCACAGGCGAGCGCGGTCGTTGCCACTTCCGTGACGGCGGCTTCGGCGGCGCCGATCCAATCGCCGAGAGTTGCGGGCGCGCTCATAGGCTCACCTTTTCGAGCGTGTCGCGTAGATCATCAGCGGTGAACGGCTTGGCGAGCAGAAACAGCGCGCCCGCCTCCATGGCTCGTGCTCGCATGTCGGGAGTTCCTTCGGTAGTGACAAAACCAAAACGCACGTCTCTGCCCTCGCGTCGAAGCTCAAGGAGCAGCTCGATGCCGCTCATCTCGGGCATGTTCCAATCGGACAACACCAGGTCCGGCGGTGCCGCGCGGATCGCGTCGAGGGCGAGCTTGCCGTCGGCGGCCTCGGCGACCTCGCAGTTACCGAACCCCGCCTGGCGGAGCGAGCGGCGCACAATCATTCGCATTGCCTTGCTGTCGTCGACTACGAGTATCTTCATGACTCTTTCTCCCAAGCTGGCGGCTCCGGCCGTGTTGATCTCGCCGAGGCAGACATTCCCGTTTCGGTCATCCGGCGAGACAGGTAATCCTCGAGCCGATGCAGCCCGAGCGCGGTTGCTCGGCGCCGTGCCTCCGCTGGCCCGCCTGGGCCGGCAGTGAGGAACCGGACCATGGTCTCGACGTAACGATCGATGGCCAGCATCGTGGCCCGGGCCAAGCGCGCGTTTTCGTCGAGCGCGCGCACGACCCGCGCCGAGACTTCGTCGGCTTCGTCGGGTGCGCGAGCAGCGAGCTCGGTCTTGGCGCCTGCGTTCATCGCTAGCCACAGTGCAATGGGCGCGCCAGCGCAGATTGACGCAGTTTCCCAGCGGCTCGCGGCCATTCCAGGCTAGCCGCGTCCGAGATCCCGGACGCGGCGTCTCGATTCCTGGATTCGTCCCCGGCTGCGGGTCCGTGAGCGCGCCGCTCAGTTGTTCTGCAGCGCGGCTCGGATCTTCTCGGACAACGTCAGTGCGGACAGGGGTTTGATCATCAAATCGTAGATGCCGAGAGCGCGAACTGCGTCGAGCGTCCAGCTTGCGTTGAAGCCGGTGGCTAAAATCAAGGGTATTCCGGGACGCGCCAACAGGACCTGAACCGCGACGTCTACGCCCGTCATGCCCGGCATGGTGAGGTCGGTGATCACTAAGTCGAAGGCCGTCGGATCCGCGCGAAAGAGCTGGATTGCCTCGGCCGGTTTCGCGCTGGTCGTGACGACGTAGTTCAGCTTCCCGAGCAGCTTTTGTGCGGCCGAGCAGAGCGTGGGCTCGTCGTCGATGAACAGAATGCGCTCGCCATTGCCCAATACGAGCGGGCCTTCGCCTGCGCCTTCGTCCTCCGGAGCGCTGTCGGCAAAGACTGGCAACAAGATGTGAAACGAGGAGCCTAAATTGAGCTCACTGTCGACGTGAATCATGCCGTCATGATCTTTGACGATACCGTGCACAACGGACAAGCCGAGCCCCGTGCCTTCTCCCGGCTTCTTCGTGGTGAAGAAGGGCTCGAAGACGTGCTGCAACGTCTCCGCGTCCATCCCGGAGCCGTCGTCCTTGACCATCAGCTCGACGTACTTGCCGGGCGCTAGCTTGGGCCTTGAGCGCGGCGTGGCTGCGCTGAGTGGCTCGTAGTTCCTGAGTCGGATCTCGATGCGACCCGGTTTGCCGGCCATCGCGTGCGCCGCGTTGGTCGCCAAATTCAGGAGGATTTGATGCATTTGCGTGGGGTCCGCGTGCACTCGCTCGGTCTCGGGGCTGGCTTGAGCGGTGAGCTCGATAGTGGCGGGCAACGTCGAGCGCAGCAGCCGCTGTACCTCTGCCACGATCGGCTGCAGCCGGATCGGTCGTCGCTCTTGGGGATGGCGGCGACTGAAAGTCAGGATCTGCCGCACCAACTCCTTGGCTCGTTCGCCGGCGCGCTGCACCTCATTCAGGCTCTCGAG
>DATCFJ010000529.1:0-2324 GCA_036509605.1 Polyangiaceae bacterium
CTGTCGCGCCAGCGCCGGCGGTGAGCTCCGCTCCCCTCGTCAAAGAGGAAGCTCCCGACCTTGCGCCAGTCGCAGCCCCCGCTGAGCTGTTTGCCTTGGCTCGCTTCAAGACGCCGAAGACAGCGATTGAGACCGTCTCCAAGTGGGCAAGCTTCCCGTACAAGCTGCACGACGTCCTGCCGGCCGAGCTGAAGGATCTGGAGAGTGTCGTGGCGTGGGACGCCCCCCTCGAAGCCGCAATGGCGCTCGATCCGCTCGGTGAGGGCAAGGTTCCTCAGCCGCTCGCGGTCGTTTCGCTCGGGCTGACGTCGCTCGATGACGCGCTCGGCTTTGCGCGGGCCAAAGGCCAGCCCGTTCGGCGTCTGCGGCCCGGCGTGTACCGCATCGGCGAGTCCGAGGCTTGGTCGTGCGCAGCGGGCGTTGCGCTGGGCTCGGCTCCCGCGCGCTTGGTGTGCGGCAGCCGCGCGCACGACGTGGACGGCTTGTTCAACTACGCCACGCGCGGTCTGCCCAACGAGCCGCTGCCGAATTTGGACTTTCAGATCGAGCTGCGGCTCGCGCCAGTGAAAAAGAAATACGAGGCGGAGCTCGGCTCTGCGCGACTTTTTGCGGGCTTTTTGCTGCGAGAAGTTCAGCTCGACAACCCACGTTTCGACCGCGCGCTGTCGGACGTGACGTACAGCTTGGTCGATGAGACCACCGCGTTCGTTCAGGATTTGGACACGCTGCGCCTGGACGCAAATCTGGATAGCGCGAAGAACGTGGCAAACCTTCGCTTCGACCTAAAGTTTACGGGGCAGAAGTCGTGGCTCGTGCAAGCCAGCGCCGAGACGCTGAGCATGAGCGAGCCGCCGCCGGATCTGTTTTGGCAAATGCCTGCCGACAGCACCGCGGCAAGCTTTGGCGTGGGCTGGAAGCCGGGGCGCCTAAAGCCACTCGGGCAGACGCTGGCGGAGCTCCTGGACGCGTTCCTGGAGTCCGAGAAGATCCCGAAAGGCCTGCGCGATCAGAGCTCGAAGGCGGTAGAATCGTTGTTCGATCAGAACACGAAACAGGTACGCGCTCAGGGCGAGCTCAGCGAGCTGCCCACCGAACCGCTGCTCGCGGCCGATTATCGAGCATTCGGCTGGCAGCTGGCCGGCTTCGAGGGCGATCCGAAGCGCCTGCTTTCGCTGTTCGACGGTTTGAACGGCCTGCTCAGCAGCCGAGAAGCGACGCGCATCTTGAAGGACCGCGTGGGCCTCGACCTGGCGCTGTGGCCGAAGTTCAGTACGCATGCCGTGACCGTGAAGGGCTTCAAGCCTGGCTCCAAGGCTTACCGTACCGATATGCCCAAGGAGCTGTTCGCCAAGCTCGCCAAGAACCTTTCCGGCGTCGAAGCGCCGCTGGTCCAGAGTAAGGCCCCAGTGAAGAGCCTACCGCTGTCGCTGATTGTTGCGTACGACGGCGACCGCACGTGGGTCGGTGTTTCGCCTGACGAGAAAGCGCTGGTCAAGCGGCTCGAGTCGCTCAAGGATCCGAAGCAAGCGGTGCTCCGCACCCGCGATGGGCTCGAGGCACTCAAGGGCACGCCGCGTACCGCGGGAGGCTTCGTGACGCTCGAGCGCTTTGCCGGGCAGCTCGGCGCCGTCGTGCACGACGCGGACACGACCAAGCTGATCAGCGCGTTGCCGCACCACGGCTCGACGCCAATCGTGTTCGCCTACGACCTCAGCGCTCAGGGCCCGGAGATCAGCACCAGCTTCACGATGCCGCGCGCTGCCTTCGAGGATCTTGGGGCGTTGGTGCCGGTGCTGGCGCTCATGGGCGGCAAGCATTCGGTGCTGGCCGCGCCCTGATGCCGACTCACTCGTAGCTGCGCTTCTATAAGGACCGCGGCCGGCGAAGCGGTCGGAATTGCCAATCCCTCCGCAAACTTGGCCAAGCTCCGCACACGGGCTAATCCCGAGCGTACATGTACGACCTCAGGCGACACATGACTACACTGTGTGCTGCCGCGGGCTTGCTGCTGGTCTCTGCCTCAGCGCACGCCTGGGTGGAGAGCGAGGTGCGCTCGCAAATCGCGACGGTCGACGTGGATCGCTCGGGGCTCGCCGTCGTGACCGAGGACCTGACCTTGGGCGTGCGCGGGGGACCGCTGCCGGGGTTCGAGCTCAGCGGGGTGGACCTGGATGCCGAGCCGCTGCCGGACGCGACCGTGTCTTCGGTCAGCGGCACCAAGGCCAACGTGCCGGTGACGCCGCTGCTGCTCGACAAGCGAGACGACGGCACGCTGCGCATCGAGATCGACCGCGACAAGGGTCTGCGCACTGGCGTGTATCTGT
>DATCFJ010000530.1:0-11928 GCA_036509605.1 Polyangiaceae bacterium
GAGCATGGCTTCGGCGGGTTCGTCGGTGGGGTCTTGGGGGACGAGCTCGCCGCGGAAGGCCCTTGCGAGCATCGATCGGTCCAATGCAGTTACCGCCTCCGCCGCGCTACGTCGCTCCGTCTCAACGCGGGAGCACGCCCCTAGGTGATCCTCGAGCGCGGCTAGGAGTGCCGTTTGCTCGCGCTCCGGCGCTATTGGGACCGGTAGGACGCGAAGGTCCGCGAGGTTAATTCCTGCCTGCGCGACGCCCTTCACGTGTTTCATCACACGCGCCCGCGCCTCGGGGCTAGCAAGACAGAACATTAGGTAACGCGAAGCGACTCCAGGCAACAGCGGGATCATCGCAACCTCCCGGCTGATGTTCATTCCCGTCATAGCCTCAGTCGCTACTGCTGTCGCGCCGACCGTCCCGCGGATCGCAATCAATACCTCGTTGCCCTCGAGGCGCGTTCGCTCGAACTCAGCCGCGATCTTGAGGTGAACTCGCTTAAGGCCCGAGAGAGCAATGTCAAAGTCTTTGATGTCGCCGCACCGAACTGTGGGGACTCCGTCGGCAACGGCATCTCCCGTTAAGACGATGCCGTATGGGATTCCACGGGAGGCGTCGGTGAGACTCTCTAGACTCGCCCAGCACCACCCGTCGGGGAGCGCGGGGAGCCCAGTCGTGTCGACGGTCTCCGGGTCTTGGTACTTCGCCTTCCACTTGTCGTCGGTGGGGGGCTTGCCTTTGGATTTCAGTTTGGCGAGCTCGGTGGATTCCCATTTTTGGCGGCGGGCGGTGCAGATGCGCTTGAGGAGCTCGGTGGCGGGGTCGAAGTCTTTTTGTTTTGCGCGCCAGTCTTTGGTGAGCTCGCCGCGAAAGGCTGCGGCGAGGATCGATTGGCGGAGTTTCTCGAGCAGCGGCGGCACGGCGTCGAGCACCTCGCGTGCGCGTCGGCTGCGCGTCTGGAGGGCTTCGAGCTTGGCGACGATGCGACGTTGTTCGTTTAGCGGTGCGAGCGGCACAAGAAGAGCCCCAAGGTCCGACTTCCGCAAAGACGGGACCGTGGTGGCCACGGCCAGCGGGTACCAGTCCTGCATACGCGTAAAGTGCAGGAGGAAGCGCTCGTCGACCACATCTCGGTGAGGCACCAACGCCATCACGTTATTGTCGACTATCATCGAGCGTGTCGTGAGCGCTCGAAAGTTCTGCCTAATCGCCTCACCGATCTTAGCGAAGACAATGCTCCCGGCCGGCAACGGGGTTGCTCGGAGGACCTTGAGATCTGCCTCGTCGACCCAGTGCCCGGCGGCTCCAATCGTGCCGTCCCCGTTACGCACGGCTCGCGAAACGTCACCCACCTTGGCAAGCGGGTAGTCCCCCGCTGTCCTTCCTTGCAACACAGGCGGGAAGCCCACACCGGACGTAATGTTGGCGAGCGACTCCAACGGGAGGTCGGACCACCCGCGCGGCAACTCGGTCGTCATACGCCTAACTCTTCTTGGAGAGACTGCATCTCGTCGAGTGCTACCTGAAGCTGGAGGACGATCTCGGCCGCGATGACATCCGGTTCTGGTAGGTCGGCGTGGTCTGTTGCGTTCTCGTCCCTCAACCAAGAAATATCCAGATTGTCCCCGCGCTTCTCGATCTCCTCGCGCGTGAACTTCCGAAATCGCCCCTCCTCACCCTGCTCTTTGCGCTTCGACTTGCCGAGCGAGTCATTCCCAAACGCCTTCTCGAACTCCGCAAAATGCGCCCGCGTGAACGGCGTCCGCTTGCCGAACGAGGGCATGTTTGTGCGCATGTCGAAGAACCAGACGGCTTTGGTGTTCCCCTTGTCCTTCGCGCCTTTGCTGAAGAAGAGCACGTTGGTCTTCACGCCCTGGGCGTAGAAAATACCGGTCGGCAGGCGCAGGATCGTGTGCAAGTCGCATTTGTCCATCAAGTCGGCGCGCACCTTTTGGCCGACGCCGTCTTCGAAGAGGACATTGTCGGGGAGGACAACGGCTGCGCGACCACCTGTTTTGAGCCCCCTATAGATATGTTGGAGAAAGACGAGCTGCTTGTTGCTCGTGGGGTAGGTGATGTCGTCGCGACCGGCGCCGCCTCCGCCCTTTTTGGTACCGAAGGGTGGGTTGGTGAGGATCACGTCGGAGAGAGGCAGCTTCTTGCCTGATTCGCTGAGCGTGTCGCCGAGCTCGATGTCGCTTTCGATGCCGTGGAGCATGGCGTTCATGAGCGCGAGGCGGTGCACGTCGGGCACGAGCTCCATACCGACGAAGGCTTTTTTGCGCTGGAAATCCTGCTGGGCGCTGCTGAGCTTGTAGTGGTCTGTTTGCTCGCGCATGTAGCGGTCGGCATTGATCAGGAAGCCGCCGGTGCCGACTGCGGGATCTTGGATCAGCTCGCCGGGCTGGGGTTTGACCAGCGCGATCATGGAGTCGATCAGCGGGCGCGGGGTGAAGTACTGGCCGGCGCCGCTTTTGGTTTCTTCGGCGTTTTTCTCGAGCAGGCCTTCGTACAGGTTGCCGAGGCCTTCGGTTTTGGCGCTGTACCAGTCGAGGCCGTCGATGGAGTCGACAACGGTGCGCAGGTGGCGCGGTTGGCGGAGCGCGGTGGAGGCGTTGTTGAAGATGGCCTGCACGCGCGAGGAGCCTTTGCCGCCGAGGTCGACCAGGAGCTTTTTGTAGAAGGTGAGCTGCTCGATGCCGTCGGTTTTGAGCAGGTCGTCCCAGCGGTAGCCTTTGGGGATTTGCGCTTCTTGCTCGGTCTCTTTCATCATCTTGAGAAAGAGCAGGAAGGTGAGCTCGGTCACGTACTCGTGGTAGGTGATGCCGTCGTCGCGGAGGACGTGGCAGAGGTTCCAGAGCTTTGAGACGATGTCTTGTGTGCTGGGCATGGGTCCGTGGCTTCGAGTGTGTCGCGGAGATTTGCCGTGGTCGGCGCGCGGAAACCAGCCTTTTTAGCGAGCGTCCCGGAACAGCGGCTTCTAGCCGGCGTCCGACCAGACCTCTTCGGCCAGTTCCCTTAGGAGTGCGTCGAGCTTGCCGTCGAAGGCCTTGTTGAGGCGCGTGAAACCGCCGCCGTCGGACTTGAGGTCACCCTTCTCGAGCAGCGCGGTATCCACGATGTGGTCGTGCTTGACCTGTTCGGCGATGCGGTCGAGCCACTTGCGTTGCGGGTCGGTGAAGGAGTGCTTCTTGCGCAGGCGCTGCACCGCGTGATCCACGCGCTCGCCGTAGGGCACGAGCGGGGAGCCGAGCGCGAGTTGGCGAATGTAGCCGATGATGGTGGCGGCAAAGTCTTCGTTCTTGGATTCGGTCCAGGCCGACTGCAGGGCTTTTTCGGTGTAGCCCTCTTGGTCGAGGGCGAGCTTCAGCTGTTTGAGGTCTTCGCGCGTTAGATCACGCGGGCGCTGCGTGACGACGAGCAGCGCCGGGATCTTGTTCAGGTTGCCTTCGAGGAAGGATTTGAAGCTTTCGAGGTAGTCCGCAGGGCGCGTGTTGCCCTGATGGCCGTAGCCGCGGCGGACCTCGCGCACCTCGTCGATGTGCTCGGAGACGATCACCTTGTAGGGCGCGCCGCCTGACGCCTGGTCCATGTACGGCGCGAAAGCCGCGTGTTGGGTCAGCCACTCGGCGACCTCGCCCACGGCGGACTTCTTGAGGAATATGAGTAGCTCACTGACGGGCATGCCGGCAGCGGCTTCGACGCGCTCCTCGGGCTCGCCCGTCAGCTTGACCTTTTTGCGCTGCAGCTTGGCGATCAGCTCGCGCAGCGACTCCTCGCGGAACTCCTGCTCTTTGCCTTCGACCACCTCTTTCACGAGCTGCTCGAAGGTGATCAGCGGGTTGACCACGACCGGCTTCATGTCCGTCACGGACTTGATGGCCGAGTAGAGATCGACTGCATCGAATACGCGGAAACGCTCTTTGCCGATCTCTTTGCACAAGCGCGTCGCGCGGCCGAGCATCTGCTCGTACAGGATGCGGCTGCGCACGCGTCGCAGGAACACGAGATTGGCAATCTTGGGAACATCGATGCCCGTAGTGAGGAGATCGACGGTCACCGCGATGTTCGGCTGGCGCTCGTTGCGGTAGCGGCGAATCGCTTCCAGGGGCTTGTCGGTGTCGCCGGTGATCTTCATCACGGCGTCGTTGTCGACAGAGCCGTAGCGCGCGGCGAGCACCTCTTTGAGGATCATCACCACGAGGTCGGCGTGCGCGTCCGTAGCGCAGAAAATTAGCGTCTTTTCGTCTTGTTCGGGGTCGATGTGCTTGACTAGCTCGGTCAAGACCACGCGATTGAAGTCCTCGACGATGACGCGGCGATTGAAGGCTTCCACCTCGAAGTCGACCTCGTCGGGCAGCTCTTCCTTCCTGAGCGTGGCGTTGCCCTCGGCCGAGCGCTCGAGCACGAGTACCTCTTCGCGGGCTTGATAGTGGATGCCGTCTTGGGCCAGTCGGGTCAGTATGCGGATTGGCGGATCGTGATCGACGAGGAAGCCGTCCACGACCGCTTCGCGGTAGGAATAGCGGAACACAGGTGCGCCGAAGATTTCGGTCGTGTGTAGAGCTGGCGTCGCGGTGAGCCCGATCTTCACGGCGTCGAAGTGGTCGAGGACCCGGCGATACTTGGAGATGTAGTCGTCTTCATCGCGGAACAGGAGCTCGCGGTCCGAAAGCTCGCGGTCGAGCAGGTAGCCGCGGTGGCACTCGTCGACGACGATGCAGTCGTACTGATCGACTGGCGGGATTTCTGGATTGTCGCGTTCGAACGGCCCTACGACGCGCTTGACCATGGCTTGGATGGTCGCAATGTGCAGGCGCGTCTCGCGCTCGGGCTTGAGGTCCGCGAGCTCCTTTACGTCGTAAATATCCGTAAAAGTTTGCAGATTCTCGAGACGCAGATCCTTCAGAGCGTCCGCGGTTTGCTGGCCGAGCGCGTTGCGATCGACGAGGAAGAGGACGCGACGGAAGCGGCCCGATTTGATCAGGCGGTAGCACAGACCGATGCAAGTGCGCGTCTTGCCCGTGCCGGTAGCCATGGCGAGCAGCAGCTCTCGCTTGCCCGCCTCGAGCGCGCTCTCCACCGACAAGATCGCCGCGCGCTGATAGTCGCGGTCGATGTACGGCATGGGCTCGACCTTGAGCTTGGCGTACGCTTCGTCTTCGTTCTGCTTCAGGAGATCGACGAGGCCGTTCGGCGTATACCAACTCGGCAGAGCAATGGGGTGGTTCTGCGGCCGGCGCGCGTCGAGAAACCAGATGCCGCTCTTGGTTTTGAGCTGGCGAAGGTACGGACGGCCGTTCGTCGAAAATAGAAACGGCACACGGTGAGCGCCCCAAGGGCTGCCTTCAGGCAGGGTCTCGTTGGCTTTGATCAGGTAGCCAGCGCTGTAGTCCTTCGCCTGGTGGATGACGCTGGAGACATCTTTGCCGGCACGCTTGGCTTCGACCACGGCGACGACTTGCAGACCAGCAAACAGCACGTAGTCGGCGCGACCGTCCTTACGTGCACCTTGATGCGGATTCTCCGTATAAGTGGGCCATTCCGCGATCGCGAGGTTCTTGCCGCGCGCTGGTCGCACACCGCGTTCGAAGGTAAACTGCTCCGAGTCCGCCTCCCAGCCCGCGTCGCGCAACTGCTGATCGATCAGCCGGCGCGTCGCCGCCTCGTCCAGCTCGATAGCGTCGCTGGCCGCAGCCGCGCGCCGCACAGTGGTTTCGATCTCTCGCACGGGCTGCGCTTGCACAGCGAGCTGGATGGCCGTGAGCTCAGCCAGCAGCTTCTTGTTCTGCTCTTCGAGCGCCTTGCGCTGGCTCGCGTCCGAATCCGACTGCTGACTCGCGAGCGCTTCCCACAGTGCCGCGTCCTCGCGAGCCTTCTGCGCGCGCTCTTCCGCAGTAGTGCGGCTCGCCAGCTCCGCGTCGGTCAAGCGCTTCGCTTCTTCCAACTCACGCCGGGCCGCTTCAAGCTGCGCGGCGTGGGTCTCGGTCTCCTTGCGAAGCCGTTCAATCTCCTGGTGAAGCGACGAATCAGCCTGATTTGGCTCTGGCGGCGGGATGTACGGGCCGGGATCGAACTTCTTGTTGTTGCCGAAGCTGCGTTGAAACCAAATCCCGAGCTGGTGCGCGATCTTGAGCTGATGCAGCGCCTCAGACTGCGTCCCGGCGAGATCGTGCACGGCGTCGTTGCCGGCGCGGCGAAGCTGGTGGAACAGATCGCGCTGGGTTGCGCCGATGGCCGAGCGCTCAAACAGTGCGTCGATGATGCGACGCAGCTCGTCGCGCGGGTCGAGGAAGAGCCCGATCTTGGCCGCGGCGCGCTTCGTCAGGACTTCACAGAACTGACGCAGCTTGTAGAGCGTGACGTTCGGATCGCTCGCGAAGTGCTCTTCCGCCTGTGTGCCGAGCGCGACGAGGCGCGGGTCGTGGTGGCCGAGGAAGGCGAAGTTGGGCGATGGAGAGGAAGGCACCGGTGCGGGCTTTTTGCAGGGCCGTCAGACCCACCTCTCGGTTGGCTGGCAGAGCCTGCTGTCGGAAATCGACACGTGATCTCTAACTCTTCATTGTAAGCGCAGGACGGCCTAGGTTCGCAACCGGTTAGGCGCGCAGGGCTAAGCGGTTTAGTACTTTTTCCGGTCGTTCCGATTCCGAGCCTAGGTCTACTGTCACGGTGCTGAGGCGTCGGCATGCAGGGAAGGACCGAGATTTGTCGAAATCCAGCGTGATCGATTCGGTCTGTCAGGCGCTCACGCTGGGAGAGCGCGAGAGGCCTCGGCGCTCGCAAGAGGACACGATCGCGACGGCTTCATCGACCGCTACACGAGTGGCCCGCAAGTGCTCTGGCAGTGGGCTTGGTGCTCAACGCAGCCGGCAGGTCGAAAATTTGGGACCCCACGGTCGGGCGGTATCGCGGACTTGACGGGGGATTCGTTTGACAGATTCGGCGGCCCGTCGCACCTGATTGGCCTGTCACCTAGCTTTCCTTCTGTCGGAGATTGTCCAGCGTGGCGACACCATCAGTTTTTCTCGAAGCAGGCGTGGTCTTTTCAGACCTCAGCGGCTCAGTCGCTTGCATCCAGCATCTGGTGTCGCGGCTAAGCCAAACCGACGCGCTACTTTGGTGCGCGCGCGCGAACCTCATCGTCGCCAACCCATTCAACAAAGATGAGCAACGAAGATCCTATCTGGTCGAAACGTTCTTTCCCGAGCCAGATGAGCGACAGCGCGTCGACCGGTGGCTAAAGAAAAACGCGGCGAGCAACGGGACCGCATTCTTTCGCGCCCAATTTCTTGAGCTTGCCTACTGGGTTGCGCGGTTCAGCAAGAACTCGCCTGACGACGGGACGAGCTTCGTCAATCCTCGAGCGCGGCGCGTCTTCGGTCAAGCCGCGCTTGTCGCATCAAGCCTTTGGAGCGACCGGGTCTACCGCAACTTGTCGACGTTGCAGACTGCTGACACTGCTCGCCTGCGAACAGAAGCGATGCCAATGGCCCGTTCTTCAATGGCCGAGAATTCGCGCGGCTCAATTCCGTACGTAGCGATCGGTCGCGGGGCGTTGCTCTGGTCACGATATGTGCCCGCGCAATGGTCTGAGTGCGCGAAGGTGTTCAAGGAGGCGACCGGTTTGGATGTCGATGCGCACTTCCGAGGCTTTTCTGCAATCCTGGCCCAACACATCGACATCCGCCCCGAGCAACTAACGGCTGAGACTGGATCGGCAGGCTTCTTCAGCGATGCTCAGTGGAAAGATAACACCGAGTTACGCGAGACGTTTCCGCTTCTCGTAAGAAACCTGAGCGTTTCCTTGGATGATCTGGTCAACATCGCGAGGCGCGGGGAGCACGACGAATTCATTCACGCCATCAAGACCCGACCCATCCTGTGTACGAGCGATGGCAGACATATCGTTCTTGACCCCGTCTTCCTCGCAGAAGCGGCAGCCGTTGGGCCGCTCTTCAGCATCGCGGACCATATGCGGAGTGACGAGAAGCGCCGCGACCGATGCTTCGCTCATTTCGGAAGCGCCTTCGAGAGCTACGTCGCCGACCTCGTTTCAGCTCGTTATCCAGATCGACCGCCGCTCGCACGGCGCGCATTCACTCGCGTCATCCTCCGCAAAGGGAAGACCAACCACGGCGAGATCGACGCTGCGATCGTGACGGGTGCGTGCGAAGTCTGCCTGATTGAAGCTAAGGCAGTCTTTATTCCGAACGCAGCCGCCCTCGATCCTGACACCTATCATTCGGTGGTGCGCGCAAAGTACGGTGCGTCAGAGAAGCTCAAAGGCGCGGCACAGCTCGGCCGCATCGCGCGCGTCCTTGCGACAACCAAACTCGACGAGCTTCCAAGGGAGTTGATGGAGCCGAAGAAGGTACTGACGGTGCTCCTCGTGTACGATCACCACCTCGACTCTCCAGGGCACGCCGCGTTTCTAAAGCAAGAATTCGCCGTCGCACTGGAGCCCGATGAGACCTTGGCTGATGGCTGGTTTCGGAAGGCACAGACTCATGTCTCAGCCCCCGTAGTCATCACCATTGACGACTTCGAATGGCTCGAGGCGTCACTTGCAAACTTCTCGTTTGGTGAGTTCTTGACGGAGTACTCGAGAGCGGATCCCGAACGCGCGAGCGACGTTCGGAGCTACGCTTTCAGCAGTCGGTTTTGGAAGCAGATGCGAAATCCAGAAGCAGCGTCTCAATCGGCAGTTGCCCTACTGCAAGACCTTGGGCTCAAGGCATTTGGTGCCGAATGGGTTTCCCAGAGCGCTAACCTATTGGTCAGTGCGCCCTAGCGTGACTTACGGAATGGCTCGGAAGATGGCGCAGAGCGAGAAGCCCGCCTCCACGTCTGTCCCTTGCCCCGCGTCAAACTGAAGGCCTCGCGTATCCAGGTACCGCTTCTCGACGATCGCCGCTTCGTCGGCGACCTGAGCGACGCGGCTGGCGCCACCGAAATTCACCCCAGCCTCCTTCCCACTGAGACCATAGGCGGCCTGCAGTTCGCTCTGGAGCTTCTCTGGCAACCGCTTCAGAATCTGGTAGGCGGTCAGGAAGCCGGGCTCGTTGCCCCTTCCAACGGCGGCCTCGCGAAGCACACGGACGACGTCGGGTTCGAGGTCCCCTGATTCTATCTTGGCCACGAGCTTTTCTCCCGTCGCAATTCTGAGCTTGGGTGGTGAGCCTAAGCGGTACCCGAGACCGGGTGATCCTGGCAAGGATTCTCGCGAACGCGTTGCCACCGGTTTTTTGCTTCGCAGAGAGAGCGCGGTTTTACGCGCGATTCGCGACACGCCGGAATCGCTGCTGCGCGGATGGCTTCTAAGCTGCTGCGCCTGAACAACTTTTTGAGCGCACCCACCATCGAGTGAGGAGAGCCCGATCGCTCCCAAATTTCGTGGAGACAATTCGACTGTCTCCACGCTGTCTCCTTTGTCTCCATCCGAGCGACCGGGCGACAAATTCCTCAGCGATATTAGTGGGTCATTCAGGACTTGAACCTGAAGCCAATGGATTAAGAATCCACTGCTCTACCAATTGAGCTAATGACCCGTGTTTAACGGAGAAAACGCCGAAAGGAGGGGGCGTATCTCCCACAGAACCCCGCGATGGTCAACCGCGAAACGCGACGCGGGGCCGGGGCGCGGAGCACGGGGATTTGGGGCGGGTTTTGTGGGCTGTGGACGGGCGCTTGCGAGCGCGTGGGCGCCCGGGTTACGGCGAGCGGATGCGACTCGAAGCGGTGCGCGAACAGCTGAGTGGGTACCGTGCGGCAGACGAAACCGAGGCCAGCTACGTCGCGCGAATGATCGCGCTGACGGTGGCGGCGCCAACAGCGGCCTCGGAACGCTCGCACTTCACGCCCGGGCACTTCACTGCCAGCGCCTTCGTGCTCAGCCCCGACCGCCGGGACCTGATTTTGATTCATCACAAGAAGCTCGGCATCTGGGTGCAGCCGGGCGGTCACGTCGAAGCAACCGACGCGGATCTGGCGAGCGCGGCGCGACGTGAGGTGGCAGAAGAGGTCGGACTCGGCGAGCTTGATTCGTTTGCCAAGGACGGCGTGTTGTTCGACGTCGACATTCACACGATCCCCGCGCGCAAATCTGAACCGGCGCACGAGCACTTCGACGCACGCTTCGCATTCGTTGCGCGCACGCGCGACTTCGCGCGTACCGAAGAGGTGGCAGATGTGCGCTGGGTGCCTCTCGAGCAGCTCAGCGAGGTCACCGCCGACGAGTCCGTATTGCGCGCGGCTCGGAAACTACTTGCAGCCGATCGGCTGCGTGCCGACCGCAATGTCGTCGACGTACACTAGGGGCGCGTAGGAGCCTGAGTATGAGCGCGCGCCGAGCCGCAAATAGCGCACCGATTTCAGATCCGGATTGGTGATCTGCATCTGTGGCGTGCCGTGGTTCGAGTACGACTGATCGACGCCGTCGATCGACAAATCTGCGGTGACGCCGGCGTCGCCGGACTGCACGTGCAGCTCGTAGCAGGACCACGCGCCCGCGACCGGTGTCTTGCCGGTGCAACCGGTCTGCTCCATGCCCCCGGTGATGTTCAGCTCGATGCCCTCGGGGAGGCAGGTGTTGCCTCGAAAGCCGACGCGAATCGACGGGTCGTCGGTGCTGGCGGCAGGCACGAGCTCGAACACCGACACCTCGTGAGCTTCGAACTGGTCGGCGTTGCCGGGCGCGAAGTAGACCCAGGCGCGGACGTAGAAGTCGCTCAACGCGCCCAAGTCTGCGTGCAATTGGCAATCCGCATAGGGAATGTTCTGGCTGACCAGAGAGCGCGTGCCGCTGTGCGCTTCGGCGCTGTCGACCTTCAACACGTGCGTCCCGTCGAAGCAATTGCTCGCGGCCCAGGGCGCAGCCATTGGCTGTGCACCGAGGGGCTCCATCTCGAAATCGTCGCACAAGACCAAGCCCTGAGCGCTGCACGGACCGAGCGCCCCACCGGCGCTACCGCCGGCGCTCGCGCCCGCGGTTACGGTGCCGCCTGCGCCGCCTGCGCCGCCCGCGCTCACGCCAGCCGCTCCAGCGCTGCTCGCGCCGCCGACTCCTGCGCCGCCAGACGACATAGCGCCACTTGCGCCGCCTGTCTGGGCTTGCGCAGCACCCGCTGCACCTGCCGCACTCGAGCCTGCCGCTGCTTGGAACGGCGCGCCGTCGCTCTTCGCAGAGCAAGCAACGATCAGCGATTGAGAGAGAACTGACAGCAGACCCAACGCAGACACGAACCAGGGGCGCAACATTCGCTTCAGCAATGACCCAAGCCGCAAAGATTTGCCAGCGTGGCCGCTACTGTTTGTTCTGAACTTTATCGGCAAGAACGCTGCCCAAGTCAATTTCCGGAACCAGTTCCAGCCGGAGTCGGCTTTTTCCGTTCCGGGCGCCCACTTGCCCAGTCAGAGTGCGCCTGCTGCGCGACCGGACTGCCGCTCGAAGCGCGCTTTCCTGGGTCCAACCAGGGACATGGTTGACACCCCTCGGTAGCCCTCGGGACACTGCGTAAGATATGGATTCCGTCGTACGCGGTTATCGCGTCCAACCCCTGGCCGAGATCTTGGCCGGCGAGTTCAGGGATCGCGTCTACCGAGCGGATCTGGCCACCCTCGTGGGTGACCGCAGTCACGAGGAGACCGAGCGCTGGGTCGAGGAGCTGACACTGGCTGAGCTGGGTGTGCACTGCGCGGGCGCGCTGTTCGCGAAGAAGAGCGTGGGCGCGGTGTTCGGCATCGTGCTGGAAAGCGGCGAGCCGGCGGTGCTGAAGTTGTTCAACCGCAGCTACACGCAGGGCGAGCTGCTCGCGATGCATCGCTGTCTGAGCGCGGCGGCAGCGCACGGCTTTCCGGTGCCGCGGCAGCGCAGCGAAATCTTCGAAGCGGACGAAGGCCTCTGCGCAGCGTTCTACGCCTACCTCGACGGCGATCAGCGC
>DATCFJ010000531.1:0-2098 GCA_036509605.1 Polyangiaceae bacterium
ACGGCGGCGCAGTCAGCCTGCGTCAACCGGCGCGGGGCTACCGCGTCAACGTGGACGCAATCTTGCTCGCGGCCTTCGCAGCGCATGGTCGCCATGCCAAGTTCGCCGTCGACCTGGGAGCCGGTGTCGGCTCGGTTGCACTCGGACTGCACCACCTTGGCGCGGCCTCCCGCTTTGCGCTGGTCGAGCGCGAGGAGGCGCTGCTCACGCTAGCCGGAGAAAACGCAGACCAGGCCAAGATGAACGCGCAACTCTGGTGCAAGGACCTGGCGCGCGGTCTCCCGAGCGAGCTGCATCAGACAGCAGATCTGGTGGTTTCGAACCCACCCTTTTTCGATCTGACCAATAGCCGACCAAGCACGGAAGCCGCGAAGAGCAGCGCACGTTTTGGAGACCTGGCGCCGTTCCTGGAAGCCGCCGCGGCTGCGGTCAGCGGCGCGCGTACGCGCGTGGTGTTCGTGTACCCGGCTAGGGACATCAGCCGCTTTCTGAGCAGCGCAGAGCGCGTCCATTTGGTCCCCAAGCGCCTGCGCTTCGTGCACGCGGACGAGACGAGCTCGGCGCGCGTTGCGTTGCTCGAGCTTCGGCGCGCTAAGCCTGGCGGGCTCGAGATCTTGCCACCGCTACTCGAGTGGAGCGCGAAAGGAGTGCGCTCTGCGGAGCTCGCGCGGCTGCTCGCCGGCAACGCTGTTAGCGTTGGATCGAAAGCAAACGATCGAAAATAATGGCAGCGGCGGCGCGCACGCTCAGATGATTGTAGCCGTCCTCGCGGCTGCCGCGGATCGAGCACAGCCGCGCGCTAGCGCGCGCGGTGATCGCGTCGCCAAGACCCCAACCGGTGCCAAAAGCCAGCAATACGGGCGGACCTTCGACCGCGAGCTGGGAGCGAGCCGCGGCGAAATCCAAGAGCTCCCCCGAACCGGCCGCGCTTGTCACCCAGAGCTCGGCGCCCGCACCTAGCTCAGTCAAAGCGTCGTCGAGCGTGGGTACGATGCGCAGCAGGCTAATGGCGGGCGTGCGATCCGGAATGCGCCGGGCCCCCGAACCAGTGATCCAGTGCTCGCGCACGCGCTCGGCCAACAAGCGTTGCGCGGCGACCGGGTGCACGATGAACAGATCGCTCAGACCGTAGGTGTGCGAGCTGCGCGCGATGTCGTGCAGATCCAGATTGGTGATGGCGCTGGTTACGACCTCGCGCTGCCGGTCGTGGACCGGGTGATGCACGAGCGCAGCGGCTACGCGCCTGGTCATGAGCCTTCACCCGGCGGCGGCCGCTTGGAGCCAGGCGCCAGCAAGTCCGGCCGGCGTTGACGAGTTCGTTCTGCGGAGGCCAGGCTGCGCCAAGCGCGCACTTTCTCGTGATCTCCACTGCGCAGGATGTCTGGGACTTCCAAGTCTCGAAAGCTCACCGGCCGCGTGTATTGGGGATATTCGAGCAGGCCGCCGCACTCCGCGCTGAACGACTCCTCGCTCGTGGACTCGGCGTTCCCGAGCACGCCGGGCAACAGCCGAATGCAGGCTTCGACGACGCACATCGCCGCGACCTCGCCGCCGGTGAGCACGAAATCGCCGACCGACAGCTCTTCGTCGACGAAGTGGCGGACGCGTTCGTCGAAGCCCTCGTAACGACCGCAGATCAGGATCAGGCTCTCGCATTGCGCCAACGCGCGCGCCTTTGACTGCGCGAAACGCTCGCCCTGTGGCGTGAGCAACACGCGCCGCGGACGCGTGCTCGAAGCAAGCGCTGCCTCGGCGGCTTCGATCGCCGCCACCGTGGTATCGGCCCGCATCAGCATGCCCGAGCCGCCGCCATACGGCGTGTCGTCGACACTGAGATGTTTGCCTAGGCCATGCTGACGCATGGCCTCCAAATGTACCCGCAAGGCACCGGACGAAACCGCCCGGCCAACGAAGCTCAACTCGAGAAAAGAGCCAAAGAGCTCCGGAAACAGCGTCACGATTGCGATCTGCATGGCCCCTACATGAGCCCGTCGAGCGAATGCAGAACGACTCGACACGCAGCCACGTCGACATGCGACAGCCAGGGCGACGACAGCGCTTGCTCAGCGCTCTTGCCGTCCGGCAAGCGCAGCACGAT
>DATCFJ010000532.1:0-3854 GCA_036509605.1 Polyangiaceae bacterium
GTGGAGAGTCGGTATCGGATCCGCAAGGAGCCTGAGGCACACTGTCTTTCCACGATCGAGGCGCTCGAGGCGGCGCTGTCGGTGCTCGAAGGCAAGCCGGCGGGGCTGCCGGAGCTGCTCGAGCCGTTCGACGCCATGGTGGACATCCAGCTCGGCTTCGTCGCGCGCGAGAACCGGCCGCGCCATCGCCGGAGCGCCGTGCCGAGGTTGCGGCCGCTAGTCGCGCCGGCATTGAGTGAACGGCCTGAGTCGTTGGTGGTCGGCTATGGAGAGGCGAACGCCTGGCCTTACGGGGGCGGTGGGGTACACCCGCCGGAGGTCGTGCATTGGGCGGCGATACGGCCGGCAACCGGCGAGCGCTTCGAGGCTTACGTCGCGCCGAGCGGGCCGCTCGCGCCTTCGTTCGAGGCGCATAGCCGGCTGGTGGCCGAGCGCATTCAGGGCGGCAAGGCGCGCGCGGACTTTGCGCACCGGTTGAGCGCGTTCCTACGTCCGGATGACGTGCTGGCGAGCTGGGGATTCTACGCTTCCGAGCTGCTCCGCGCTGAGGGCTTGGCAATTCCACCGCGTTTGGATCTGCGTGAGGCCGCGATCCACGCGCTGGGCCGGCGCGCCGGTCAGCTCGGGGACTACGTGAAGGCGCTCGAGGCGCCACTTCGGAGTCCGTGGGCGGCGGGGCGCACCGGCACGCGCTTGGCGGCCATGGAAGCGCTCGTCGAGCGCCTGCGCGGGGCGCGGCGCGGTGATTTCCGCGAGCGCTCCACGCCAGCCGCGACGAGCGAAAGCCTCGAATGAACGTACTCGCGGACCTGCCGCGGCGAACGAAGATCGCTGCATTGCTTGGCCTGGTCTGCGTGCTCGGAGCGGGAGGGGCCGTGGGGTTTGGTCCGGCGGTTCGAGCTCGAGTGGCGAGCGCGGCAGCGCTTCGGGGGCTCGAGGTTCAAGTTGGCCAAGTACGCCCCGGAGCGGGCGCGGTTTGGCTGAGAGACGTGACCGCACGCGCGCTCCAGATCCCGGGAGCGAGCCTTCACGTTGACGCGCTCCGTGTCGGCTTCGGCTGGCATTTCAACCTCGCCGAGCTGGAAGCGCACGGCGCGCTCGTCGAGCTGCGCGGTGCCCCCGCCGAGTTGAGGCAGCAGGTCGAGGCGTTTCGAAACGAGCATCGCGGAGGCGGTTCGGGCGGCGGGGACGTGCGTTACTTGGCTGACGGAGTCGAGCTAGTCTGGCGGGTGCGCCCAACGCAGCCGGCACAGCACGTCTGGGGGCTCGGTTACGAGCGCAACGGTGTGCACGAGCGTGTCGCGCTCGATCTGCTGAGGTTCAACGATGCGGGAATCGAGATCGAGGCGCGCGGTCCGGAGGCAGAGCTGACCCGCAAGGCGGACTCGGCTGAAGGGGGTACGCAGCGGTTGCTTGAGAGCCTGCGCGCGGACGGCGTCGAATTGAGCGTGCGGGTCGAGCAGGAAGCGGAGCCGGAACCGAAGCCCAAGGCGAAAGGCGCAAGCGCGGCTCATCCCGACAAGGGCGGGCATTTTCAGGCGGATCCGCTGCGCGGCGCCAAGCTACGTGCAGCGCTTAGTGAGCTTTCGGCGTTGGCAGCGCGCTCGCTGCCTGAGGCTGCACAGCTCGACCTGCAGGGGTTCGTCGTGCGTTTTCGACGCGGCAACGACGAGCTGAACTTTGGTCCGAGCACGCTAAGGGTGACTCGGGCGGGCCCCCAGGTCGAGCTGTCTCTGGTACCGAAGGCTGAGGCCTCTGGGACTCCGCTTGAGCTAAAGCTGTCTTTGCCGATTGCTGCTGGAGAGGCTCACGCTCAGTTGCGCGGTGGCCCGGTAAGCCTAGAGAGCATTGGGGTTCGCGAGGGTGACTTCGGTTTGACCGGTGTACAGGCGGCGTCGTTGCAGGCCAGCGGGGACGTGACATTGGCCGCGGATGGCTCGACCTTGGCGTTTTCCGGGAACGGCGTCGCCGATCACATCGCGCTGTCGCGCGCCGAGCTCTCGCCCTCGCCGCTGAGCGGAATTCGGCTGGGATTTCGCGTGAGGGGCACGACCAGCTTGGACGGGGCGAAGCTCACTTTGGAGGATGGCGAGCTGTCTTTCGGCGACGTGCGCGTGGACGGGAACGGCATGCTGACGCGCGGCGAACACACCGTCCAGACGCGCTGGTCGGGCGGGGTACCTCTGGCTTCGTGCCAAGCCTTGCTCGACGCGACCCCGCACGGCTTTGCGCCGCTAATTGCCGGCATGCGGTTGTCCGGCACGTTCGCGGTCAAAGCCGACCTCGACTACGACTCGGAGCGACCGAGCGAAACGCGAGTCCACCTTGATGTGGCCAACGATTGCCATATTGACCAAGTGCCGCCGGAGCTGTCCCCGCACCGCTTCGAGGCGCCCTGGCAGCGTGAGGTGAGAGGCGCGGATCGGCTGCCGATGGTGATTGAGAGCGGTCCCGGAACGCCGGACTGGGTGCCCTATGACTCTATCTCCCCGTTTATGGAGACCGCCGTGCTCGTCTGTGAGGACGGCCACTTCGAGCGGCACCATGGCTTCGACTTCGAGGCCATCGAGAATTCGATTCGCGACAATCTGATTCAGGGGCGGTTTGCCCGCGGCGCGAGCACGATCAGCATGCAGCTCGCCAAGAACCTGTACTTGGGCAAGGAGAAGACGCTCGGTCGCAAGCTTCAGGAGGCCGCGCTCACCGTCCTGCTCGAGCAGCAGCTCAGCAAACAGGCGATGATGGAGCTGTACTTGAATGTGATCGAGTTCGGTCCGGGCATTTACGGGATCGGGCCGGCGGCTCACTACTACTTCGCTAAGCGCGCGAGCGACCTGTCGCTCGGCCAAGCGTTGTACATCGCGACGATTCTACCGAACCCGGAGCGGCAGCACTTTGCTCCGGACGGCAAGGTGACCGAAGCTTGGACGCGCTACTTGCAGAAGCTGATGCTCATCGCCAAAAAGATCGGCCGAGTGACGGATGCCGAGCTTCAAGCTGGGCTAGCCGAGCAGGTTGCTTTCCACGTGGCCGATTCGGGCGGCGGTTTGGCCGCGACGGCGCCGTCTCCCGAAGAGGGCACCGACACGCCGAGCGAGCTGTCGCCTTAGCCGGAGGCCGCGGGGGCGCGCAGGTTCGCGAAGAACGCCTTCAGGCGAGCCGCGCCTTCCTCCGCCAGCACCCCAGGTACGACCTCGAAGCGGTGGTTGAGTCGCTGATCGCGGCCGATCTCGAACAGCGAGGACAGCGCGCCGGCTTTCGCGTCGCTGGCGCCGAACACGACGCGGGCGACGCGGGCGTTGACCAGCGCGCCGGCGCACATTGGGCACGGCTCGAGGGTCGCGAACACGGTGCACCGCTCGAGCCGCCAGTGGCCTAGCTTGGTGGCGGCGGCGCGCAGGGCGAGCAGCTCGGCGTGAGCGGTTGGGTCTGCGTCTTGCTCGCGGCGATTGTGGTCGCGCGCCAGCTCGAGGCCGTCCGGGCCGACGACGATGCAGCCTACGGGCACGTCACCGTGGAGCGGAGCGAGATCTGCTTCGTGGAGCGCCTCGCGCATCCACCGCTCGTCGCTAGAATTTGTGCTGGAAATCCCGCTTTCACTCACGGCACGCGGACTCTGACACGGAGCGACCGAGCCGCGCTCGGCATTCTCCTGACTACAGCGGCGATGGAAATCGGCGACGAGCTCCGAGCTTTGGGACGCTGAGCGCGCGACGCGCCCGCTAGCCCCACAAAACTCAGGCGACGACGGTCGCCGGAACTTGGCTCGGGCGGGCGGCGCGGTTGCGTCGACGCAGCTCATGGGCGGCGAGCAGCGGCGCAAGCAAGATGCCCCCCGGTGCGATCAGCACGAG
>DATCFJ010000533.1:0-4335 GCA_036509605.1 Polyangiaceae bacterium
GCGGGTTTCGAAACCAATCCTCGTCGTGGGTTTGCACGAGTGTCTCATGTCGAGACGCTGCCAGCAGTGCGCCTGCGAAACGTTGCGAGTCACGCGGCCGGACGCGGATGAACACCCCCGCTACCTCAGTCGGTAGCTCGAAGCCGAGCGCGCCGTCACTCAGCTCGGGCAGATCGCTGTTCAGCGCTTTCGAGCCGCGCGCCAAGAGCCCGCGTAGCAGCACGCGAAACGCGGCGACGCGAATGTCGACCAGCGCGGCGCGCGCCAAGTGACGCTGCTGGTCGCGCACTCGGCTCGGACCGAGCCCGAGCCGTCGCGTCGCGAACATGGGCGACAACGGCAACATGCCGAGCAACGCGCCCACGCTGTTGCGCCTCATGTCGAAGACGTCCGTGGCGAGCACGAAGGGTGAGCGAAGCGCGCTCGCAGCGTCCGAGATAGCGCGACCGGCGCTCTCCAGCGCCAGCAAGAAGCTGCCTGCGCCGCGCGCGATCGGCGTCGGGAACGGACGCAAACGCAGACCGTGAATCCAGGTGCGATCGCCGAGCAGGTCGAGCGTGGTGCGTTGCGACAAGCGCGCGGGCCAGCCTTCTTGTGCGTCTTCCGCGAGGGCGATGCTCAGCAATCGCGCGGCGTCCTTGATCTGCAGCGTCTCGAAAGCGCTGCGCGTGTCGCTGATGAAGTGTGCTGCTGCGGGGGCGAGCTCGGCGCTAACGACCTCGAACGAGTCGAGCGAAGCGCCCAAGCGATCGGCGAAAATCAGGCGTTCCTCCCACAGCCTTCGCACTTGGTCGGCGAGAGGCCCGGCAGATGCAAAATAGCTGCGCAGGTACGCGGCGCGTTCGCGGGGGCGCGACAACGCGAGGCTCAGCATCTCGGAAAGCGGCAGCCGTACTTGTTCTGGCTCGCTGATCCCGTGCAGCTGTTGCCGGTGCAGCCTCGCAAGCTCCTGACGGCGCGGCGCGAGCTCTGCTTGTTCCCGCAAACGCAACAGCCAAAGCTCGAGTGAGCCCGCCAGCGGGTCTTTGCTGCGCGACTCGCGTAGCCAGTGCAGCGTCTCTTCGTCGACGAGGTAGTCGGGCAGGGCGTCGTGCGCGGATTCGCCGGTCCTTTTGCGCCGTTCCAGCTCGCGCGCCGCGCCTTGCAACGCGACGTCAAATGAAAACGGCTCAAGCTCACGCATCGGCGCGCGAGTGTACTCGCTTTACAGGTTGGGTCTTGCCCGAAGACTCACAAACCCTCACCCAGCAAGACCGAAAGCCGTAACGAGACGCTGCTGAAGCCCGTGCCGTGACCGTAGCTGGCCGCATCGAGCTCGGTGCACGCAGAGCCATCACAGCGCCGCACGTGACCGACGTTGAAGGTCGTCCAGTCGAAGGCCGGCCCGAGCCGCAGATGACGGCTTAGAAAGAACTCCACCGCGCCCCCAATGCGCAGCGCGCCGCCGGTTGCCGCCTCGTCGTATTGCACGGCGTCAGCCTCGAGCGCACTGGTTCGGATCGAGCCACCACCGAGCCCGAGCTCCAGATACGGTTCGACCAAGCCGTGGTCCATGAAATACACGCGGCCTAAGAGCGCGTAGAAGGAGCCGCTGGCACTCGTGTGCTGCAGGCCGGTCTGTGCAGCCGGGTGAAAGCCGAAGCTTGCCTCACTCACCGTGCCTCCGAAGGCAAAGTACGGCGAGACACGCCAGAGCAGCGTTCCGCCTACGCCAAGGCCCGCTGAGAGCCCACTGCAGCGCGTGTCATCCGCGCTGCCGTCAGAGCAATTCGCAAACCCGAGCAGCAATTCCGGTGTGAGCTCGAAGGGGCGCCGCGAGTATTCGGCAGCCGGCAGCTCGGGAGCAGGCGGCGCGCCGAGCGCGATCGGCGGCGGTGGTGCGTGCGGCGCGTCGCTTTGCCAGGCGCTGTACGGCGGCGGCTCAGGCGGCTCCGGCTCGCGCGGGTCGGCACTTTGCGCCGAAGCTGTGCGCGCCACGCAGCACCAGGCTAGGCATAGAGCTGCAATCCGCGCCATGCTCCGGACCGACATGGTGCGTCGCCTGACCGTCTTGCAGAACCAAGATACCGATGACGCGGCGGCGGCGCGGCGGCCGCGTTGGCAATGGGTGCTGATCGGCGCGGGCTTCGTGATCACGTTGTTCCTGCCGCTCTCGTTGCTCGGGGTTTGGCTGGGCGCCCTGCTCAGCCACGCGGTTCGTTCCGACGAAAGAGGCGCAACTCGGATCGTCCTGGGCACACTGCCAGTTGCGTTGTCTTTTCTGCTTGCGTGTGCCGGGGCAGGGGCCATGGTTGGCCGTTTCGGAGGCCGAGCGAAGGCGCGCGAGGCGGCGCTCTCGGGCGCGCTGGGCGCGTTCGCCGGCTGGGGGCTCGCGGCGCTAGGCGGTTCCCTTTCGCCTTGGATTGTGGCGTTGAGTGCGCTGTTCGTGCTCGTAACGCTGGGGGCCTTGGCGGCATTCGTCGGGGCTCGGCTCACTCTCCCGAAGCGCGTCTAGGCCGGTGGTGGACCGGTGCGCGGCCCGGGGCTAGGCTTCGTGCACCATGAGTGACCTCGATAAAGAGCTCGAGCGAGCGGTTGCAGCGGTCGACGAGCCGGCGCCCGCGGTTCGGCCGGCGCCCGCCCCCGCTCCGCGCAAGAAGGGCAACCTGGGCCTGCTGATCGGCCTGTTGGTGATGGGTGGCGGCATTCTCACTTTGGTCTTCACGAGCTTCAAGGGCTCGGCCGTGTACTCCAAAGGTGTGGACGACTTGGTGCGCGACAAAGCCAAGTTCGAAGACCGCGCCGTGCGCGTCGAGGGCACGCTCGTCAAGGGCAGCTTGGTGCGTCGCGATCAGCCCTGCGAGTACCGCTTCAATATCGAGAAGAAGGGCGTTGTGTTGCCCGTGCACTACGCGCAGTGCATCGTCCCCGACACCTTCCGCGACATGCCGGGCATGGACGTCTCCGTCACCGCCGAGGGCAAGCTGACTGACTCCGGGCACTTCGAGGCCTCGAACATCATGGCCAAGTGCCCCTCCAAGTACGAAATGAAAGAGCGCGCCAAGGGTGGCGAGACGGCTCCACACGCTGCCATGACGCAGGCGCTATAAGACAATCATGTGGGATCGATTCTTACGGGCTTGTCGTCGCGAGCCCGTCGACGCGACGCCGGTTTGGTTCATGCGCCAAGCCGGTCGTTATATGCCCGAGTATCGCGCGCTGCGCGCCAAGTACACGCTGCTCGAGCTGTGCAAGAACCCGGAGCTCGCGACAAAAGTCACGCTGCAGCCGGTGAATGCGCACAAGGTGGACGCCGCGATTCTGTTCGCGGACATCTTGTTGCCGCTCGAGCCGATGGGCGCGCCGTTCGAGTTTGCCAAGGGCGAAGGCCCGGTGATTCACCACCCCGTGCGTGATCGCGCGGCGGTCGAAGCATTGCGCGTGATCGAGCCCGAAGACGGCCTCGGCTACGTGCTCGACGCGATCAAGATGATCAGGAAAGAGCTGGACGGCAAAACCCCGCTGATCGGTTTCGCTGGCGCGCCGTTCACGCTCGCAAGCTATTTGATCGAAGGCGGCAAGAGCTCGAACTACGCGCTCACCAAGCGCATGATGTACAACGAGCCGGAGACCTGGAACCTGCTGATGAGCAAGTTCTCCGAGGTCGTGCGGCGCTATTTGCATGCGCAGATCAAAGCGGGCGCCAACGCCGTGCAGCTGTTCGACTCATGGGTCGGCTCGCTCTCGGTCACCGACTACGAGCAATTCATCCTGCCGCACGTGTCGCACATCCTGAAGGACGTGGAAAAGGCGGGTGTGCCCGTCATCCACTTCGGTGTTCACAGCGCCAGCTTGCTGCCGCTCCAAAAGCGCGCGGGCGGTACGGTGCTCGGGGTGGATTGGACGACTCCGCTCGACCACGCCATTGGTCTTCTGGGCACGGGCGTTGCCGTGCAGGGCAATCTGGACCCGCTGCTATTGGGCGCGCCCCGCGAGCTCCTGACGCGCCGGGTGGAGGACATCCTGCGCCGCGCGAAGGGCGCTTCCGGCCACATCTTCAATCTCGGCCACGGGATCCTTCCGGAGACCGACCCTGACGCCGTGAAATTCGTGGTCGATTTGGTCCACGAGCGCACAAAACAAGGCTAGCGGCGGCAGTCTGTCGCTCGGTGGTTGACTTGCTGCCCCGAGCCGACAAAAAGACACCGGCCTCCTTCCCGCATCGTCTAAAGGCAGGACAAGGGACTTTGAATCCCTGAATCGTGGTTCGAATCCATGTGCGGGAACTTCCTTCCTCCCGGAAGCAGAGCGCTTCCGGGATCTGGCTTCGGCGACTGCGATGCTGGGTTTTTGGGG
>DATCFJ010000534.1:0-7637 GCA_036509605.1 Polyangiaceae bacterium
CCGCGGCTCGCTGCAAGTTGCGCGCGCGTGAGTAATAACCAAGCCCTTGCCAAGCGTGCAGCACTTCGCTCTCGGCTGCGTTGGCCAGCGCTGCAACGTCTGGGAAGCGCTGCATCCAACGCTGGAAGTAGGGGATGACCGTCGCGACTTGCGTCTGCTGCAGCATCATCTCGCTGACCCAAACCGAGTACGGGTCGAGTGAGCGGCGCCACGGCAGGTCGCGGCGATGCCCGACATACCAAGTGAGCAGCGCCCGGCCAATTGCCCGGGCTGTCTTGCTATCGACCGCCTTCTTCGTCACTGCCATGTAGGTGTTGCGGCGAGAGCCGCGAAAATGGAGCTACCCAGGACTTAGAAGCACGCGCGAGCGAGCAAGAAGCGAGAAAGAAGCGACCAGAAGTGCGCTTTCTGACACGAATCCCGAGGAACCTGGAGATCTACTTGTTCAGCCCGCACGTTCCGTGACAAAAAGAAGGTTCGGATTTCATGGCGGAGCCCCTTCTCGTCTCGCTCGAGTCCATACGCACCGACGGTTGGTTCGAGCGCATCGGCGAGGGTATCGGCAGCTTCCAAGCGTTGTGCGACATCGTCGGTCCGCGCTTCTTCGGCTTTGCCATGATCACGGGCGCGCGCATCACGTCGCTGACGGTCGACCGCCGCACCCCCGACAACACCCTGGTCGACTTCGTGGTCGGCCCCGAAGACGCAGAGGTCACCGAGAGCGACACCCAGCGGCTCACGCTCGGGGATTTTCGACGGCGCCTGGTCAGCGCGCTCGTGACCGAAGAGCCGCTCGGTCCGGCTCCGCGTCGCGCCACGGATCTCGAAGCGGTGCAGCTGCACATCGGCGTGCGCTACTTGCTCTTGGCGCCGCTCTACGGTTACACGCTGCGTGAGCTGTCGATCGAGCGTGAAGGCTCGCAAATTCGCCTGCTGCACGACGGCATCGAGGAGAGCTATCCGGTTGGCGCGTTTCGCGCGCGCCTGCGCACACACGTGCGCGAAGAGCTGGATCGCCTGGCTCGCCCTGCGGCGCGCGGCGCGATCGAGCTGAGCCGCGTGGCGGAAGCCGAGACTGCGGCTGCGCACGGCGACCAAGTTCGCATTCTCGAGCTGCTCGGCGCCTGGCCGGCACCCCTGGCCATCTTCCTCCGTACCCCCGACGGGCAGATGCTCAACGCGGACACGCGCGCCCTGATCTCCAAGGCTCTCGGCCTGCTGGGCAGCGCCTGCATCTCGCTCGGGGAGATGGGCAAGGGAGAAGAGGTGCTGCGCCTCGGCGTACAGTACGCCGGCGACGGTCCGGCGGCCTCGGACATTTATTTTCGCCTCGGCGAGGCCTTACTCGGGGATTCGCGGCCCGGTGAAGCCATCGGCCCGCTGCGTCGGGCGGCCAACCTGGGCGCCGCGGGTGAACGCGTTTGGCCACTGCTCGCCCAGGCATTTCTGGCTCGAGCCCGCTACATCGCCGCCTATTCGGCGATTGTCGAAGCGCAGGCGGCCGGCAGCACCGTGCAGTCGGTAGCGGCTCTGCTCGATCAGGTCGAAACGGCCCTTGGGCCGTCGTTTCAAGCGTGGCGAAAGGCCGCGGAAAATCCGGCCCCTTCGCCGGTCTGAGCCGGGCCTCGTGCAGCCCCCCCGGAGCGACTTGCCGGACGCCGCGCGCGTGCATTGACAGGCCGCGGAGGCAAGCACTACATAGCGCCCAGACGTAGCGTAATTTCCACAGGTTGCGCGCGCCACTGGTGTTGACCCGGCCTCGAAGAGCCGCTCACCGGGCCGCCTGCGACCCCTCGATCTCGACGCTGCGTTGCGAGCTACGACGCTCGCACCTCTAGCCCCGCTCCGAGCCCCGAATGCTTCAAACCTATCTGCCGATGTTCGTGATGTTCGCCATCGTGTTGGTGATTTCATCCGTCATGTTCTTGGGCGGCCAGTTCATCGGCCCCAAGAATCCGAATCCGGAAAAACTCAGCCCCTTCGAGTGCGGCAACGACACCGAAGGCGCGAAGAACACCAAGCTGAGCGTCAAATTCTACCTCACCGCGATCCTCTTCGTCGTCTTCGACATCGAGGTCGTCTTCATGTACCCGTGGGCGGCGTTGTTCAAGACCCTCGGCTGGAACGGCTTTCTGACGATGTTTAGCTTCATCGTCGCGTTGGTCGTCGGCCTCGCCTACTGCTGGAAAAAGGGAGCCCTCGAATGGGAGAGCTGAAGCAAACCTCGACTCATATCGTCGAGCCCGGAGGCGCCGAGGGCGCCGGGTTCGCGACGACGCGTTTGGAGGCCGTTTTGGCCTGGGCGCAGAAGTACTCGTTGTTCATGTACCCCTTTGTGACCGCCTGTTGCGGCATGGAGTTCATGAGCGTCTCGAGCCCGCGTTACGACTTTTCGCGCTTCGGCTCGGAGGCTCCGCGCTTCTCGCCGCGCCAGTCGGATTTGCTGTGGGTCGTGGGCACGATCACGCAGCGCCAAGCGCCGATCTTGAAGCGTATCTACGAGCAGATGGCAGAGCCCAAGTGGGTGCTCGCGTTCGGCACGTGCGCCTCGTGCGGCGGCTTCTACGACAACTACGCCTGCGTCGCCGGCGTGGACAAAGTGATCCCGTGTGACGTGTATGTGCCCGGCTGCCCGCCGCGCCCGGAAGCCGTGCTCGACGGCTTGATGCTGCTGCAGGACAAGATCCAGACCGGCAATCGCACGCCGGCGATCGTCAAGCCGCGTCAGGATCCGGTGATCGACCAGAACACTGGCCTCGTGCAACTGCGTAAGTCGCGCACGTCCGTCGCTTAATCCTCCGCGAGAACTCGAATATGTCTAAGGCCTTGATCGAGCTCATCAAGAAGAACTTCGGCGCTGCCGTACTGGAAACGCACTCTCTGTACGGCGACGACACCGTCGTCGTCGAAGCGGCAGCCTGGAAACCGGTCGCGCGTTTCCTGCGCGACACACCGCAGGTCAGCATGGACATGCTGACTGATTTCACCGCCGTGGATTTCCCGGAGCGCGAGCCGCGCTTCGAAATCGTCGCGCACTTCTACTCGCTCTCGAAGGGCCACCGCTTGCGCCTCAAGACGCGCACCGGTGACTCGGAGGGCGACGACGCCGAGGTCGATTCGCTGTGCGAGCTCTGGGCCAGCGCCAACTGGATGGAGCGCGAAACGTTCGACATGTTCGGCGTGGTGTTCAAGGGACACCCGGATCTGCGCCGAATCCTGATGTACCCCGAGTTCGAGGGGCATCCGTTGCGCAAAGATTACCCCGCGGACAAGATCCAACCGCTGATCGCCTATCGCGACGTACCGAATATCGAGAAAGTCGCGCCGTTCAGCGTCGACGAAGGCATGTCCTTCGGTCGCCAAACGCACGCGCGCAATGACGACGAGTCACAGGTGAACTGATGGAGCCCCTCGATCAAGAATTAGACGAAGCCGAGCTCGAAATGCCGACGGAGCCGATGCTCCTCAACGTGGGCCCGGCGCATCCGGCCATGCACGGCACCGTGCGTTGCGTCATGGAGCTCAGCGGCGAAGTCATCGAGCACGTCGACGTGCAGGTCGGCTACCTGCACCGCGGCTTCGAGAAGATGTGCGAGCGCGGCAGCTGGACCCAGGTGTTCCCGTACGTGGATCGCTGCAACTACGTCTCGCCCATGTTGAACAACGTGGGCTTCGCTCTCGCCTGCGAGAAGATGCTCGGCGTCACCGTGCCCGAGCGCTGTCAGTGGTACCGGATGATCCTGGGCGAGCTGGCTCGCATGTCGGATCACCTGACCTGCGACGGCGCCATGGCCATGGAGCTCGGCGCGTTCACCCCATTTTTGTGGATGATCAAGGCTCGCGAGATGATCTGGGATCTCCTCGAAGAGGAGACCGGCGCGCGCCTCACGCACAGTTTCGGCCGCGTTGGTGGCATGGCTTCGCCGCCCACCGAAAACCTGAAGGACAACGCGCGCGCGGTCACCAAGCACATCTTGTCCGTGGTGGAAGAGGTCGAGAAGCTCTTGCTCGGCAATCGCATCTTCTTGGACCGTCTGGAAGGCATCGGCGTGATCAGCCAAGCGGACGCGGTGTCGCTCGGTTGGACAGGCCCTTGTCTGCGCGCGACGGGGATCGCCTACGACGTGCGCAAAGCGAGCCCCTACCTCAGGTACGACGAGGTCGAGTTCGACGTGCCCGTCGGCACCACGAGCGACTGCTTCGATCGCTTCATGGTGCGCCTCGCCGAGATGCGCCAGAGCGCGCGCATCATCGAGCAAGCCTGTCAGCGCATGGCCGACAAAGGCCCCGTCAACATCGACGATCCGCGCATCATCTTGCCGCCCAAGGAGGAGGTGTACAACACCATCGAGGGCACCATCCAACACTTCAAGATCGTGATGGAAGGCCTGAAGTTGCCGGCTGGCGAAGTTTATTCGTACAGCGAAGGCGGCAACGGGGAGCTCGGCTTCTATCTCGTGAGTGACGGCAGCGGCACGCCGTACCGCGTGCGCATTCGCCCGCCGTGCTTCCTCATTACTGCTGGTCTCGAGCGCGTGATCACGGGCGCCATGATCGCCGACGTCGTGCCGAGCTTCGGCTCTCTGAACATGATTGGCGGAGAGTGTGACCGTTAGTCGTCGGGAGCTCCGCTCCCGCACCCGCGGAAGTGAATTCCGCGGGGCCCCACCCTCAGGTTTTGGGGCCCCAGCCCCAAAACGATCTAGTTTTCGGAAAAATCGGGAATGCCCAATTTCAAATTAGACGACCGCGAAATCCCCTTCGAGCCCGGTGAGACGATCATCCGTGCCGCGCAGAAGGCCGGGATCGACATCCCACATTACTGCTGGCACGCGGGGCTGTCTGTCGCCGCCAACTGCCGCATGTGCCTGGTCGAGATCATGCCGCCGCCCGGTCGCCCGGCGATGCTGCTCGACATCCTGGCCTGGGACGCGGACAAGCAGGAGTACCTGCCCCAAAAGAAGCCGAAGCTCGTGCCCTCCTGTCAACAGGCTGCGGCTGACGGCATGGTCGTCAAGAGCCAGACCAGCGAGCACGTGGACGTGGCGCGCGCCGCGGTCCAGGAGCTCCTGCTGCTCAATCACCCGGTGGACTGCCCGATCTGCGATCAAGCCGGCGAGTGCCGTTTGCAGGATTACTGGCTCGAGCACCAAGGCACCAAGAAGCGCATGCGCGACGAGCCGGTGCACAAGCCGAAGGCGGTCGTGTTCGGCCCGACCATCGTTTACGACGCCGAGCGCTGCATCTTGTGTACGCGCTGCGTGCGCGTCTCCGAGGAGCTCGCTAAGGACCCTGTGCTCAGCGTGCGCGAGCGCGGGAATTTGGGGGAAATCGTGGTGGCTCCGGGCCGCCAGCTCGACCACCCGTACACCTTGATGACCGAGTACGTGTGCCCCGTCGGCGCGCTCACCTCGATTGATTTTCGATTCAAGGCGCGCGTCTGGTTCTTGCGCTCCACGCGTACCGTGTGCACGGGCTGCGCGACGGGTTGCAACTCCTTCTCGGACTTCGATCCGCGCAATCAGAAGGTGTACCGCTACCGGCCGCGAGAGAACCTGGCCGTCAACAAGTTCTGGATGTGCGACGACGGCATGCTCGATCATCGCCGTATCCACGAAGGCCGCGTCCTGGAAGCTCGTATTGCCGGCGCGTCGGCCGCAGTTCCAACCGCGCTCGCCAAAGCGGCAGAGCTACTCGCCAAGGCTAACCCGTCGTCGACTGCGATCGTGCTCAGCGCCGAGCATTCGAACGAGGACAACTTCGCGTTGCTTTCCCTGGCCAAGGCGCTCGGTATCTCGGACGTGTACCAAAGCGCGCGCCCGGCGGGGCAGGGGGACGACATCCTCCGGCACCCGGACAAGAACCCGAACACTGCCGGTGTCGCCGCGCTCGGCAGGGCTTCCGGTTTGAAGACTTTCGTCGAGTTCGTCGAAGCCATCCGCGGCGGTAAGGCCTCGACGGTGATTGCGCTCGGTTCGGCCACGCCGACGGGCGGCGGCGCGGCGGCGCTGTCGGACGTGAAGAACCTGATCGCCATCTCGACGCACGAGGGCCCGTTCGTGGAGCGCGCCAGCGTGGTGCTGCCCGCAAGCAGCTGGGCCGAGGCAGATGGAACCTTCGTGAACGCCAAGGGCATGAGCCAAGAGAGCGAAAAGGCGGTAACGCCGCAGGGTTCGTCCAAGCCCGCTTTCCGCTTGATTGCCGAGCTTGCCGCGCTGGCTGGCAAACCCCTCGCTTGGAAGAAGCTTGCTGAGCTCCGGGCCGCCATGGCACCGGCCGCACCCCGCAGCGTGCCCCCCGAGAGCGCGTCGCTAGGAGCCGAATGATGCCGCTGACGATCGTTACGTTTCTGTTGTTCGTGCTCAAAGCATTCGTGGTCGTGATGTTCGCCATGAACGTCGCGGTCATCCTGACCTGGGCGGATCGCCGACAAGGCGCGATGATCCAAGACCGAGTCGGTCCGAATCGCGCCGTGGCCTGGATCCCGACCAAGGTCGCTCAAGGCCTGGCGCTCGGTCCTGCACTGGCAGTGGTCGCCGGCGTGGCTTTCGTGCTCGTGAAGCTCGAGCCGCTGCCGGAGGAGCTTGCGCCGCGCGCGATGCTGTTCAGTCAACTCGGCATCCTGTTCACCTGGCTGACGTTCGTCGTGATCGCCGGCAAGGTGCAGACACGCGGTGTGCAGAGCAGCTTCGACGCCTGGCTGTACTCGCTGGGTGACCCGCGCCGCCTCTTCTATGCCGGCCTTTTCGCGCATTTTCTGGCCCTTTTCGTGGGTCTGGCCCTGAATGATTCCTCGTTCGGCACGCAGATCCGCGATATCGGTTACGGCGGTGGCGCCGGCCTCTTGATCTTCTCCGTGCTCGGTGGCGCGGTGTACGCGGCGCTCAGCATTCGCAACGAGCCGCGCATCGGCTTGCGCTTGGCGGGTCTGCTGCACCCCGCAGCTGACGGTCTGAAGACGATCTTCAAAGAAGACTTCATTCCACCGAACGCCGACAAATTCCTGCACAGCCTCGCGCCGTTCATCTCGTTCTTCCCGGCCTTGGTCGTGATGGCCGTGATCCCGTTCGGCGATACCCTGTGCTTCAACGTCGACCACGGTGGCCTTGGCGCGTTGATGACCACCGTGCCAAAGGACAGCGTGTGTGCGGCGGCCGGCTCGGTGCGCCTGCAGGTCGTCGACCTCGATGTCGGGCTGCTTTACTTCTTCGCCCTCGCCGGCACCGGCATTGTCGGTGCGGCGCTTGCCGGTTGGGCCAGCGACAACAAGTACAGCCTTCTGGGCGGCGTGCGCGCTGCAAGCCAGATGGTTTCGTACGAAGTCACCATGGGCCTCACCCTGGTCGGCGCCGTGATGGTTTACGGCTCACTGCGCGTCGACAAGATGATCGAATGGCAGCAGCACAATGCCTGGGGCATCTTCGTGCAGCCGCTCGCGTTCTTCTTGTTCTTCACCGCGTCCGTCGCGGAATCGAAGCGTATTCCGTTCGACATCCCCGAAGGCGAAAGCGAAATCGTCGCCGGTTACTTCACCGAGTACGCGGGTATGAAGTTCGCGATGTTCTTCTTCGCGGAGTACATCGCCGTCGTCACCTCGGCTGGTTTGATGTCGGCTATCTTCTTGGGCGGCTGGGATT
>DATCFJ010000535.1:0-4400 GCA_036509605.1 Polyangiaceae bacterium
GTCGTGCTGCGCGCTGCTGAGGACGCGACCCGACCCGCGCACCTTGCCCCGGACCACCCGCCCGACGCTGACGCCATCCACTACGACAGCGGGCGCGGCGTACTGCAATTCGGCAAAAGCAGCGCGACCTGCGTCTGGATCAGCGATGCCGAATTCGCCGATTTTTCCGCCCAAATCGACTTCTCGGCTGGCGCCACGCCGCGCATTCAGCTGGGCAGTCAGCCGATTGCGGACCCGAGCTCAGCGGCTGCAGACCCAAGCTGCCAGCTGCCTTCGGCAGACGCCAGCGGCAGCTCGGGTAGCATTCATGTGCAACGCATCGCCGGGCATGTCTCGCTGAGCATCGGCGCGGCGCACACGAGCTGCGACCTAACCTCGGCTCGGCTACCGATAGGGGTGTGCGGAAGCGACCTCGGGGTGACCGAGGTCACCTTGATCGACGTGAAGCGTGGCGGCTGAGAGCGCGCTGTCTCAGCGCTTGAACCACTTGCCAAAGCGACCACCGCCCTCGGTGGGCTTGCCGCTGCTTGGCGGCAGACTCGTGCTGGCTGCTGGCTGACCGCTCGGGCGGTCGCTGGGCGACTTTTGTCCCGTGCGCCGCATTTCGGCCTTTCGCATATCGTACAGACGGATTTCCCGTTGGGCGTCGACGTGACGAGGGTCGTTCTCGACGATGAAACGGAAATCGCCAATGGCTTTTCCGTTCTTGCCCACGCGCTTGAGAATCGAGCCTCGGTACCAACGAATCCGTGTGTTGTTCGGCTCGAGCCGCTGCGCCTTCTCGATCCGCGCCAAGATCTCGTCGAGATTCGCGTTTAGCAGGGTCGATTCGACCCAGGCCAACAGCGCGATGTAGTCAGCCTGGCTTGGATCGAGCTCCAACGCTCTGCGAGCTTCTTCCAGGGCCGCGGCGCTGTTGTTGCGCCGCATCAACACTTCAGCCTTTTGAAAGGCGGTGGCGGCTCGAATCACACGCTGAACCTGCTCCTGCTCCTCGGCGCTGCCGCCGCCGTCTTTGCGCAGCTCGTCGTATTCCGCGCGCCGCGCTGGGTCAGAAAGGAGCTGATGCGCCTCGCTCATGCGCGCGAAGACCTTGGTCGCAAGATCTCGCACGTCCGCCAGGTCCGGGCCGAGCCGGTCGGGGTGCCACTTCTTGGCGAGTTGAAAGAAGCACGCTTGAATCACTGAAGGCGTCGCATCTGGCGCGACACCAAGTAGCTCGTAATAGTCCGCGCCGCCGCGCGCTGCACGCTCGCGTACCTCCGTCTTGAACGCGGTCAGCTCCGGGCTTTCGACCGGGAGCGCGCGCGGCGACGGGGCAGGCATAGAGCGCGGCGGCTGAGAGTTCGGCTGCGCGGACAAGGGCGCGCCCGGACTCATGGAGCGTGTGAGCGGAGACGAGCGCGGCGCTTGCGGGCTCGCCACGGGGATGCGAGACGACGACGGCTCTTCGTCCACGCCGATGGGCTCGACGCCAGCGAGTCCGGACTCGAGCTGGCGCGTGATGATCATCGCGTACACCAGCCGGCGCACGTACGCGGCGTCCGCGAGCCCGCGGCCGAGCAGCTCTTTCAATGGCTGCGGCTTGGCGCGAAGGACGTCGATCACGCTTTGCTCGCGGCGATCGAAGCGAAAACGGCGTATCGGGGCGTCCATATGCAGCAAGATCGGTTGATCTCCGAAGCGATCGAGCACCTCCGCCAAGTGCCCGGCGTGGGCGTAGTCCCGCACTCCACGCCAGATTAGAGCAAGCGGTTTGGCGCGCACGCCCTCGCCACCCCAACGCTCCAAGAAGTTCAAACGGTCATAGTAACCGAAGAGCGTGCTAGGCGGCAGACTAAACATCCAGAGCACTTGCCGGGACAGCTGCTCGCGCAAACCTTCACGCAACGTGCGCTCGTCGATTACGCCCTGTTCGAGCAACGCTCGACCGTGCAGCACGCCGCGTTCCATGGCGGTCGCCAGGGTGCGCTCGTAAACTTCCTCCGAGATCGCCTTCTGCTCCACCAGGACTCGACCAAGAAACAGAATCGGATCTTGGACCTTCGCCTTGGCGGGTCCGCCACCATCGAAATAAATGGCGTGCCGCCGACCAGTGGGTTCCTCGAGTACGAGCGTGCCTGTCAGCAACCGATCGAGCCCATAAACCAGCAAATGCCCGAGCGGAGTCGCTTCCAGAGAGCCCTGCGCGGTGGGTGCCGTCTCCGTCAAAGCGCTCGCATCCTAACACCGCTGCCAAGATTTCGGCACAACTTATGAGCCAGACCTGCACTTGGATCGCACTCGCCTTTCAGGACCTCACGCGGGTCACGCGCACCGTTCGATAGGTATTTTTTTTGCGCGAAATGCCGAGCAACGACGGTCGGAGCTGTTCGACCAGAGCTGCCTCGTGGCGCGGCGCGGTCAGTTTCGGTAGCGTTTTCGCATGCCCCGCGGTCACGTACTGGTCGTCGACGACGAAACGTCAATCTTAAACACGCTCAAAAAGGCGCTATCTCTCGAGGGTTATCAGGTCGACTTGGCTGGGGGAATCAAGGTTGCTGAAGAACGGCTCGCGAAACAATCATACGATGTAGTATTGCTGGACGTCGCGTTGCCCGACGGCGACGGGCTGGATTTACTGGCTCGACTGAGAGTTGCCGGCAATGACAGCGCGGTGCTGATGATGAGTGGGCACGCCACGATCGACGCCGCCGTGCGCGCGACCAAGCTCGGTGCACTCGACTTCCTCGAGAAGCCCTTGTCCACCGACCGTCTGCTCGTCATGCTCGAGAACGCGCTTCGCCTGTTGCATGCGGAGGCCGAGGCGCGCGAGCTACACGCAGAAGCTGGTCACTTCGACGATTTGGTCGGCGACAGCAGAGTAATGCGCGATTTGAGAGAGCGCGTACTGCGCGCCGCACGCTCCAACGCCAGCGTCCTCATCCGCGGCGAGCGCGGAACCGGCAAGGAGCTCGTCGCGCGCGCGATTCACCGTGCATCACCACGCGCCAAAGCCGTGCTCGAGCGGATGAACTGCGCGGCAGTGCCCGCGGAGCTGATCGAGAGTGAATTGTTCGGGCATGAAGCTGGCGCGTTCACGGGTGCGACGAAGCAGCGACGCGGCAAGTTCGAACGCGCCAGCGGTGGAACGCTGTTCCTGGACGAAGTCGGAGACATGCCACTGGCCATGCAGGCCAAGTTGTTGCGCGTGCTGCAAGAGCAAGAGATCGAACGCGTCGGCGGGAGCACGACCTTCAAAGTCGATGTGCGCGTGGTCGCCGCGACCAACAAAGACCTAGTCGAAGCCTGCGCGAGCGGCGCATTTCGCGCCGATCTCTATGATCGACTGAACGTAGTGCCGCTCGAGCTGCCACCGCTACGCGCGCGCCGCGAAGACATCCCGCGGCTCGCGGAGCATTTCTTGTTGGCCGCGCGCAAAGCCAATGCACGCCCGGGTATGACCCTGACGGCGTCCGCGATCCACGCGCTCACACGGCATCCGTTTCCCGGCAACGTACGCGAGCTCCGCAACCTGATGGAGCGGCTCGTGATCTTGAATCCAGACGATGCCGTGACCGGCGAGGACGTCGAGCGCTCTGTGGGCATGAGCGGCGCCTCGCAAGCGACGGGGCTATATCAGCCGGGAATCCCGTTTCGGCTGCTGTCCGAGCAAGCAGAGCGCGCGATCGTCGAAGAAGCGCTGGCCCACCACGGCGGGCAGATGGCGGCCACCGCCCGCGCTTTAGGCTTAGAACGCAGCCATTTGTACAAAAAAGCGCGCGCATTGGGGCTACGCGGCGACAAAGAAGACGAAGGCGACGCGTGAGCTAGTGCGGCAGCTTGCTTAGCCGAGCATTCTTCGGATCGAGAGCGCGCGCGGCTTCAGTCTGCTCCTTGGCAGCGCGCCGCTTGCCCGTCTCGAGATAGAGCTCGGCAAGCCGGGCGTGCGCCTCGGCTAATTCATCCGGTGGACCTTGACACAGCACCGCGCTCTCGAGCTCGAAGATGGATCGGTCGCGGTGCTTGGTGTTCAACAAAGCCTCGGCGAATTCGGTGTGTGTCCGGAGGCCTTCTACGTCCGCGTAGATCGCGGCTTCACCCACGGTCACTGCTTCGTCGAACGCGCCTGCCTCGTTCAACCGGCGGAGTAGCCGCTCATAAACCTTGGGCTCATGCTGCTCGAGCGCACACAGCGCGCGCAAGGCGTGCATCTCACCGGGCAAATCCCCATTTTTTTCGCCCAAATCCGCAAGCGCGTAGTGCGGCGCGGCTTGCGACGGATCGAAGCCCGTCGCCGACTCGAGCGCCGCCTTCGCACCCGCTTCGTCGTTCGAGCCCAGCGTTTGAGCCAGCAACATCTCCACCGCGTAACCGTCATAACCGTCGGCAATCAGCTTGTGCAGCGAGCTCACCGCGTG
>DATCFJ010000536.1:0-2758 GCA_036509605.1 Polyangiaceae bacterium
TCGTCGTCGGTCTCGATGCCTTCGGCGACGACCGTCGCGTCGAGGTCGACACACAGCCGTACGACGGCCGCGACGAAGCGCTGCTGCCGCGTGTTCTTGTCCAGGTTGATGATCAGCTCGCGGTCGAGCTTCACGACTTTGGGCTGCAGATCCAAGATGCGCTTCAAGTTCGAGTAGCCCGCGCCGAGATCGTCCACGACGAGCTCGACGTTGCAGCGCGCGCGTAGCTCTCGCAGCACGCTCATGCACAGCTCGTGCTCCGTGAGCGGCATGGCCTCGGTCACTTCTACGTACAGCACGTGGTCGTGGCTGAAGATTGGATCGTCCGGGCGCACGATCCAGGACTCGTGCAGCTCCTGCGGGTGGACGTTCAAAAATAGGGGTCGACCGGAGCTGAGCGGCACGGCTATCTCTCGGATCATGCGGCCGAGACGGCCGGCACAACCCACTTCCAGGGCGCGCTCGAAGAGCGTAAGCGGGTTGGCGAGCGCCGGCACACTGCAGCGCACCAGGGCCTCATGGGCAAACAAGCTGCCGTCCGCCATGTTTACGATCGGCTGGAACACGACGCTCAGATCAGCAGGCGACACCAGGCGCTCGAGCGCGAACTGCGAATTGTGCCGCGAACGCATGCCCACGGGCGGAGTAGCACCCAGCGCCTGCGGGGCGTCGGACAACCGATTCGAGCGCGGCAGGGCGCGCGGTGGGACGTCTGATTTCACGATGAGTGGCTCCAAGAATCCGAGGCGGGGCCGCTGACGGATCGCTAACTCTGATCCCTTACTATCACTCTCTCAAGCAACCTTCAATGGATGTGGCTCCGGTTCCCTATAGTCATAATGGGGTATTCACAATCGGTACACCGCCCCGCGCGCCTCCCGCCACGTAGCTCCGGCTCTTAGTTGGTGCACCAACCCTAGAGAGTGACGTCGAATAAAATACTCAAGCGGGTCACACGAAGTCGCATTTAGTGTTCGCGCGCGGTCAGCCGCGTTCGATGGACCAGGCAGGCTGGAAAGGTTTGGTTTGAGCGCGCATGTGTCTTAGCAATCGCGGGGTTCCGCGATTTCGATTTGCGCGAATCGTGCACCGGCGTATGCCCAGCTTTCAAAGATGAAAGTGCGACTTTTGCCTACACAATCTCAGTGCGTCTCCGTTTGCGCCGCTGCGCTGCTACTGATCTCGCCCGCCTGTAAAAAGCAGAGCGCCGTCAGCGCGGAGAAAGCCAAGGCCAGCCTCCCCGCACTCACGAAAGCCACCCACGAGGATGTGGCGGAAGTGCGCCGCGGGTTGCCACAAGGCACGAAGTTCCTGCTGCCCATTTTTAGCACAGGAAAGCCCGCAGCCGAGGACCCGCATGCGGCGCGCAACGCACTGGAGACCGCGCGCAGCAAGGTTCAAGACCTGCGTGTCGCAAAGGGAACCTTTTTTGCCGTCACGGATGAAAAAGGCGTCGTGATTCGAGACGACGACGACGAGGACACGCTCGCAGGGCATGCCCTCTTGCCGTCATTCCCGGGCTTGCAACCCGCGCTCGCCGGTCAATACGTCGAAACGCGCGGCGCGATGACCGAGGTAGCCGGTGTGCGCGGGCGAGCCGACGGCCAGTGGGTTGCCGCGCAGCCGGTGCTTCAGGGCAGCGACGTGAAAGGCTTGTACGTCACGGGCTGGTCGTGGTCTGCGTATGCCTACCGTTTGGAGCGCGCGCTGTCCTCGAACCTGCGCAGCGCGCTCGCCGAGAACGAGAAGATGCCACTTACATATGTGTACTTAATCGTCGGCAAGGACGTGTTCGGTACGCCCATCTCGCCCGAGGTGAATGCACAGGCCATCGCCGGGCTGTCTCCGCTGAACAACGCTTCCACAACGGCTCCGACGTCGTTCGAGCTGGAGATTGCTGGGCGCGAGTTCGGGCTCGCTGTCGAGCTTGCCCCAGACCTCGGCAAGGACGTCGCGGTCGCCGTGCTGCGCAGCGAAACCTGAGCTAAGACGGTTTGCTGGCGTCCTGGTCGGCATCAGCGCCGCCCGCGCTGCCGTCGTCGTCCGGCGGCTCGGCGTTCGAGCTCTCGAGGGACGCAGCCTTCTTCTTCTTCTTCTTCTTGCGCAGGGGCAAAAGCTCGAAGTGGATTGGCTCGTCGGGCCCAGTGCGCCCAAAGCGGTGCAGCCCGACGATCAGCAGCACGACGCCGACCACGGCCAGCCATTTCCCCGTGTCGGCATACTCGGTAAGCGACAAGAAGATCCCGGCTGCAGCGCACAGCGCCGCGCCTCGGATCAGAGCCGGTGTGCTCGGGCCGCTCCAACGTGAACGTGCGCTAACTGTCAGGGCCATTTTTCGGCATGCGCACGCACGAGGAAGTCGTGTACGTCGCGTTTGAGTTTTAGTTCGGCGGTGAGGCTGCTGGCCTCGTGAGCTTCGCCCACGTGGTCGTCGAAGGCGTAGTCAGAATCCTGAAGCACGAGCACGCGCGCGTCCTCGTCGGCGCCGAGGCCCGACACCAACTGTAGCGCGTCGCCCATCGCTGGGTCGCGCGGAGGCAGCGTGCCGCCGAGCGCGAGGCGCTCTTGAGCAGTTACGTAGGCGACACCGTATTTGTGCTCTTGTGAGGTGACGTCGACGTGCAAGTGCTGGCTGTCGGACAACGGCAAGTCAGTACCCGGTACTGGCCGGTCGCGTTCGTCACGGAACGCTTCGATGATCAATTGGACGGCGCGCCGCTCATCGACAGGCCGGGTGGGGTTCACCGTGCGCGGAGGA
>DATCFJ010000537.1:0-5140 GCA_036509605.1 Polyangiaceae bacterium
TCTTCAAGATCCGCGACGGTGGGATCATGTTGCTGCTGGTCATCTCCGAGAAGTAGAGCGAGTCGCCGATCCAGACCGGACCTTCGACGTTCGTCCAGGCGTCTTTGTTGAAGGCGTCAGCAGGCGGCGCGCCGGCGATCTTGGTCGCCATGCCGGTCGGTGGCGCGAATGTGAAGGGGCCCCCCGAGCACTTGAATGCGCCATTGGCTGCGCCTGCGCTGCCTGCGCTGCCTGCGCTGCCTGCGCTGCCTGCGCTGCCTGCGCTGCCCGGATTGCCAGCGCTCCCGGCCGTGCCGACGACTCCGCCGCTGCCCGCGCTGCTCATGAGCCCGCCACTGCCGCCGTTGCTCGCGCCTGCGCTCGCCGCCCCTGCGCTCGCCACGCCAGCACCGCCCGCGTTCGCGCTACCGCCGCCCGCCTGGGAGGTTGGCGAGCCTGCCACCCCACTGGCACCGCCATGGCCTACCGAACCTGAGTTTGGGTCGCTGTTCGAGCAACCGATCGCCAAGAGCAAGACAGACGCACACGCAAAGAACTGCTTCATCAATATTCTCCGTACGCTCGTCCGGGAGCACACACGGAGGAGCGTAGCTCATTCCTCCGCGACTGGAACCGAATCCAAACCGGACTTTCGAAATTAAAGGCACCCGCCGACGCCTCTTGGCCAGCGGGGCCGTACTTTCACGATTCACCGGCTGCCAGTGGGTGGACGAAGCCTGCCGTCTTCGAAGTCGTTGCAGGTGGAGAAGTCGTGGCCGCGAAGACCCTCGACCAGACCACCACAGGCGATACCTGGCACGCCATCGCGACGATCGCACTCCGGGCCGCCGATCACCCCCTGATGCGTATCCACAACGCAGGCACGGGCACGCTGGTCGCGGACGCGCTGCTCCTCGAATCACAAGCACGACTTAACGACGGCAGCGCCGCCAGCAGGATCTCTTTGAACGAGCACGATGCCATCGTCCTGAAGCGCAACACGCGCGGCTGCCCCTGATCGGACTTCGCGCACTCCCGCGGCCTTCTCCTCGCCTGCGGATAAGTCATCCAAAGCCCCTGTCACCTCGCCGAAACGACCACCGCTTTGGCGCCGTGACGACGCTGGAAGGACCGCGCGGTTGCTGGCTGTTGGCTGGTGTGTGGTTTGCTGTTGTCGGTGGCCGCCTGTGGCGGTGGCGGCGAGGGGAATGAGCAGATCGATTCGAGCACCGGCGCGATCGTCCGATCCACGTCGAACGGCGGGCGCGATCAGGTCGTGCTGCTCTACGGCATCCGGACTAGCGGAGCGACGATCCTTTGCTCGGGCTCTTACAAACGGCGCCGCACCGTTCTCGAATGGTTGCTTCGGTGACTCGGGCGGCCCGATCATCCTGAACCAGAGCGGTCAGGACTACGTCGCCGGCGTCAGCTATTGGACCGGCCTCTCTTGTGCAGACTACAACCTCTACACCCGCATCAGCTTGCCCTCCAGCGCGCAGCGCTCGTCCCTTCGGGCCTGCGCGCTTTTGCGGCTCACTGGCTGCCGGCTTCGTTGATCGCGCGGTGACAACCGCCACAGACAAGCAGCAGCTCGGCGTACAGCGTAGCGCGCTCTTCGACCGTCTTACCGGTTGGCGCTTTCACCACGAGCTTGGCGAAGTCGGAAGCGGCGCTGCGTACGTGCACGCCGCCTTGTTTCAGGATCTCTGCGGGGAATGGTTCCGTGCTCAGCGCCTTTGCGCCGGCATCCCATGCCTTGCTCGAGGGGATCGTGAGCCCTTCCCACAAGCGCTCGGTGGCCCAAACGTGGCGCTGCATGCGGGCCGTGAGCGTCGTGCCCTCGACAGGCGGAGGCGCGCTCCAGCCTTTGGGACCGCCCCGCTGCAAGTGACACTTTCCGCAGGCGACCCCGAGGTCAGCCGTTGCTGCGGCGATCTGCGCGGCGCTCGTGCCGTCAGTGATACGACGTGCGGTCTGTTGCATCGGTTCCACGAATTGCCCCCAACCCGCGGGTAGGTTGTCCAGGTTCTCGGCCTTCGCGAGCGCCTCGGCAGGGGCGGCAGCTTGCTGCGGCGTGCCCGCTATCACCGCTTTTCGAATCAGCAGCGCGTCGGTGAAGTGCGCCTGCATGAGGCGGCCGGGCGATGAGCCAACGGGCGGCTCGTCTGGCTTGCGGCTTGCCGTCGCTTCTTGGCCTACGGCCGCAGGCGCTGGCGCCGCGGATGAAGCCGGTTCGGCGGGCCCCGCCTGCAACGTCGTTGGTGGCGCTGAAGCCGCCGTCGGCGCCGCACCACCACAACCGCCTAGCCCCGCAGTCAGGCTCAACACCGCTGCCAATCTCGTCACTCGCATTGCTCGCTCCCTTGGTTGTCAGGCAGTCCTAAAGCAAGGTACAGGCCAGGTGTGCGCGGGCGGAGCCGATCGGAGACTACCGCCCGATCTCAGGCACTCGGAGCACACGTAAACCCGAGGCAGCCGCAACGACTGCGCGTGGCCGCGCTCGGCGCACTCGTCGCGCTTGCTGGAGCCCGAGCTCAACCCAAACGAGTGAGCAACGTTCGGAAGGCACGTGCAAAGCGTTCGCGCTGAACGAAGGAACTGCGCGGTGCCGCGCGCGGCCGTTCACCGACCGCGCTAATTTACAGCCCCAACCGTCGAGGTCCGCTGCGGGGGGTCACCGATTGCAACGACAGCACGACGGGCGGGCCAGGGCTCGAGCGGTTCAGCCCGAACAACGCCGCCGGATCGTGGGCGACATTTACCGGGAGCGGTGCGCCCGCCGGCGGCGATACAGGACGCCCAGTCGAGTCGCTGAGTCACGCCGCAGCGAGCGCCGAGCCCTGCACGAGGCGTGCGACCAGGCGCGGCGGCTGCCGACCAGTGCGTGTGGAGTCGAGCGTCGCAGTCTGTCTCTCGCGAGACACACGTGGCTCGCAGCCGGCCTTCTCTTTGCCACCCCTGCCAGGGCCGCTACGCCGCTGAATGTCGACCTTTCGACGACCATCGGCCCCGCCACTCATGTCGCCCTCGCTTGGCGCGCGCGGCGTCGACCTCGACGCCGTCGCAATTCGGCTTCGCGAAAGTGAAGGCGCGCGCGGAGGTCGTACTGTCCGGAAAGCTGTCGCGGTGAATCCTCGCTTTGAGTTCGCGTCCGCGTTCGAAAACGGGCTCGCGCGGGTCGAGCATGCCAGCGGACCGGCCGGACCTGCCGAGGCCGGCTACATCGACCACGGAGGCCGGTTCGTTTGGGGCCCCGTCGCGGACGCGCCGTGAGGGCTCGCTCGCGACTGAACAGCGCTGACTCAGTTACAGCCGATTCGCTTCGTGCCCAGCGCTGCGTCGTCGAACCACAGGGAAATGGACGGCGCGCTGAACACGATCCAACCGAGCCCGAAGGCGGTCGGAGCGAGCGGCGCGGGCGTCCACTGATCATTCAGCCCACCCATTTTTGTGGTCGTGCCGGGGATGAAGGTCAAGCCAGCGATCGGGTTTCCGTCCACCCAAGTCTCGATCGCGCTGCTGTTGGCGGAGACGTGGAACTCGATGCACGTCCACATGTTTGCCGTGGGGAAGGTCGTGGTCGGAGCGGCGGCGGGGGCCTTCGCCGGCAGGATGTTGCCGTCCGTCGTTTGCCAGACGAGCGCGTTGGTCGTGCCGATCTGTTCTGGAGCGAGCTGCAGGTTCTTGGCTTGATCGAACTGGCCTGTCACATCCACGCCCGCTGAGAGCCCGAGCGCCATCATCACGGCGTGATCGAACGCGGTCGTGGTCGGCATGCGCACGAAGAAGCGCCCGTACACCTCTCCGCCGGTAACGGCCGCGAGCCCAGCAGTATTGACCAACAAGGGGCCGCACGAATCCCCACCGGTTACCTTCACCGATTTGCTGCCGCTGTGAAATTGCGACGTATCGATCGTGGCCGAGTATTGCGCGCTGCCGCTGCAGCCGCCGGGGTTGAACATCGTCCACCCGGTCGGGGTTGCGCCGGCCGCGTCCGCCGCTGCCTCGAAATCATCACACAGCGCCATGCCAGCACAGCCCGTAGTGGCGCCGCCTGCAGCACCGCTCGAGCCCGCGCTTCCGGCGGTAGCAAGCACGCCTCCAGTGCCGCCAGCACCCGCACCGCCAGCACCCGCGAAGCCCACAGCGCCAGCGGCGCTACCGCCCACACCGCCGCTCAACACGCTACCAGCGGCTCCACCGGATCCAGCGCCCGCGTTGCCGGTCGCTCCGCCCACAGCAGCCGACCCACTGGCACCGGATGTCCCGGACGGGGCGGGGCCGCCCGCGGAGGAGCAGCCAACCAGAAAACCGAAAGCAACAGGACCAAGAATCGAAGCTCTAATCATCGGGGTATAGTCTCGAATCGTACCGTGACAAGGGCTGGGGCCTTCGTCAACGCGGAGCACAGCTGCAGGGAAATCGGAGGGGCACGGGCAACGCTGAGGTCTCGTTGGCTCGCGCTAGTCCTTTCGACGACGACGGTAACGACAAATGCTCGCGAGGTGACTTCGCTTTCCGCTCGCGCCTTCGGACGCGAGTCGGTCTTCGGCAAAGCAATGGTTTCACGGTTCGATGGTTGAAGCCAAACGCTTCACAGCCCCAACGAGCCCCTCCGTGACCTTGGCGAAGCACTCGAAATCCAGCGTGTCTGCCGTGTCGCTCGCCTGGTGATAGTGCGGATTTCGCATGAATGCCGTGTCGGTCACCATCAGCCCCGGATAGCCTTGTTTCCAGAAGGAGCTGTGGTCGCTCAAGCCCACAACCACAGTCCACTCCGGGGCCGCCAAGCTCTCACAAGGAAAGTCGCTGCTATCAATGAAGGCGCGCTTCAGCTCGCTCAGCCGCTTCCGCGAGCGCAGGTTGCTCACGAAGCCGATGAAGTTGCCGCGGTTCGGGTAGAAGAGCGAAAGCCCTGGCGGGTACCGCTGACTGTTTGGTCGTTCGCTGTAATAGCCGAGCATCTCGAGGGAAATCATCGTGTGAACGTCGACGCCAGCGCGCCGGAGCTCTGCTGCGTACGCGGCGCTGCCCATACCTGCATCGGGATAGAACGGAGGCTCTTCGTTCGGGAAGAACACCAGGCGCAAACTGCGTTCGAAACGTTCGTGGGCGAGCTTTCGGGCGAGCTCGAGCAAGGCCGCGACGCCGGTCGCGTTGT
>DATCFJ010000538.1:0-3582 GCA_036509605.1 Polyangiaceae bacterium
CGCCGCCGCAGCGTGGACGTCTTGGCGCGCACATTCAGATTCTTTGGGTCCGCCGCGCCGGGGCCCTCGAAGTGGTTGGTGGTGGTCGCTTTTGACGCCAAAAATCGCACGAAATTTGGCTTCCCTGGCACGCGCTCGACAGCGGCCGCACGCCCGCTTGCGTCGGTCAAGATCACGATGTGGCTGACCATCGCCGGCTGTGCGGCGAGCGCCTTCAGCGCTTCTTCGGTGTCGTGCGCCGTGGACAGCACGCGCCGGAGCGCGTGCACGACGGGCTCGCCCTCGGCTTGCGGTTGGCCAGCGCGTGCGCCGTGCACGACTACCGCGACGCCGTCTGCGTTCATGCCGCTGACTACGCCGACCAGGCCGGGCCAGGCGACGGATGCAAACGGGATCTGCCCGTCTTCGCGCACGAGGAATACGGCCTTATGGTCGTCGAACACCTCGTCGACCTCGAAGTCGAACGCGCGCGCTAGGATGCCGCCGCCACCGTCCAACGCGTCGCCTCCGAAGGTGAACGTGGTACAGCCGATCAGCGGCGAGTGCTCGAACGAGAGCGCCATGTCGTACAGCGCGTTCAGGTACACGAAGCGCTGATAGGTCGGAAAAATACCAGCATATGGATCGGGCGAGAAACCGCGCGCGCCGGCCGCGATTTCCATGCGCCGCGAGAGACTCATGCCGCGGTCCACGTGCGCGTAGCGCAGCTCCGCGAGGTCGAGCAGCACACCGCGTAACACCGGGTTCGAGACTTGCTCCTGAAAGCGGCCCAGCAAGATGCCCTCGTTTTGGACCATCTCCGGATACAGCAAACGCGCGTGCTCGAAGCCGATTTGCGTCGGCGAGCCGCGTAGCCCAACTTCCAAAATCTTGCCGCGCGTCAAAGCGTACGAATCGCCGAAGCGTCGCAAGCTAGACGTCGGGTGAGTCGGTTCGCCTTGTGGCAGCGATACTGGGGGTGGAGTCAGGCGCGCGCGCCTGCCGACGCCGAGGTGCAGCGAACCGAGTGCGACAAGCAGAGTCAGCGCCGTCAGCTTGCCCCAGTGCCGCCCGAGAAAGCTCATCTGCGCTGCCTGGGTGCGGTCGCCAGCGTATACAGCACGCGGTACACGATGCGAGCCGGATCTCGCACGCTGTGAAAGTGCGTCACGCGCTCGCTCTCCGGCGGATAAATCACGCGCACCGGCACTTCGACGATGCTCCACCCTTTGCGCGCCGCCCTCAAAATCAGCTCCGCTTCGTAACCGTAACCGCGGGCGCGCCCGCCCAGCTCGAGCGTCTCGGGGAGCGGATAACGGCGCAGCCCGCACTGCGTGTCATTGAGCGTGCGGCCCAGAGCGAACGATAGAAAACGGTTCGAAAAGTTGTTCGACCAAATATTTTTTGGGGGAGCCCCCGCGGCAACCAGATCACGCGTTCCGAGCACCAAGGCGTCGCGGGGCGCTGCGTGGCGCGCCAAACGCACCGCCTCTGTCGGCGGATGCTGACCGTCCGCATCGACGCACACGGCGGCGTCCGCGCCGGCCGCGTGCAGCGCGCTGAACCCGCTGCGCAGCGCGTTGCCCTTGCCCAAATTGCGCGCATGGCGGATGATCTTGGCGCCCGCTTCACGCGCCGCGTCGCTGGTGCCGTCGGTCGAGCCGTCGTCGACGACAATCACTGGTGAATCTGCGCCCGGACCTAGCGCGCGGAGCAGCTCGCGCAGCACGCCGCCGACGCTTTTCTCCGCTTGATACGCGGGCACTACGAAACCGACTCTCACCGCGGCGCAGCGTATCGCAATTCCCCGAGCGCGCACCGACTCTGCTAAAGATCAGCGCGTGGAGCTCTTCGACGTCGAGACCCTGGCCGACCTCAAGTTCCGAGCCAAAAAGCAGCTGCGTACGCGCATGCGCGGCCTGCGCGCGGCACACCCCGAAGCAGTGCTGGCGCAGGCTTCCGAGCGCATTGTCCAGCATGTGCTCGCTTTGCCGCGCTTTCAGCAGGCACAGAGTGTGGGGCTATTTTGGCCCATGGCCGATCGCCGAGAGGTCGACGTGCGGCCGCTCGCCGAGAGCGTGCTCGCCTCACACAAGCGACTCTACTTCCCGTTTCTGTCGCCAAAAGACGGCGGCTTCAGCACCGGCTATCGCCAAGTGGCCAGCGTGGCTGAGCTCGCCGAACGCGGTCAACGCTTCTTCGAGCCGCCGCCCGAAACCCCCGCCGCCGCGCGCGGTGAGATCGATTTGCTGATCGTTCCCGCGCTCGCCGCTTCCGCGGATGGCCATCGCCTCGGCTACGGCAGCGGCTTCTACGATGCGACGCTACCTGACTTCTGCCCGCCGGCATCTGCGGTGGTCGTGGTCTTCCACTTCCAACTGCTCGGCGAGCTGCCCGTGACCGACAACGACGTCGCCAGTAACGTCGTGGTTACGGATCGCCGCGTGCTTGAGATTTGAGTGGATCAGTTCTCGTCAGCTCGGGGGCTCATGGCTCTAGTAGGTATTAGATGAGCAGGCGATCGGCGAAGCCTCGCGCCAATCGCGACCTGAAAGGCAAACGCGCTCCGGTCCGGCCGGTTTTCTCTCGTGGCTTGTGTCCACTCGTGGCGATCGTGATCTGATCGTGCCAAGACTGACTAGGTAGTACCAGGCGCGGCTCAGCGCCGCGCGCGCGCTTTGGCTTGGCAATCCGCGCACACGCCGTACATCTCGTGCTTGTGGGCGCGGACCTGGAAACCGTGGCGCTTAGCGATTTTCTGCTGCAGCTCTTCGATCGCCGGCTCTTCGAACTCGGTGATCTTGCCGCACTCGATGCAGATCAGATGATCGTGATGGGCGTCGTCGTCCGAGAGCTCGTAGCGGGTGAAGCCGTCCCCGAACTTGTGCTCCTGCACCACGCCGCTCTCGGTCAAGAGCTTCATGGTGCGGTAGACAGTGGCGTAGCCGACGCGGGCGTCGACCGCGCGCACTTCGCGCAGCAGCGTGTCAATCGTGATGTGCTCGGCCGAACCGAAGAACGTGTCGATGATCACGCGGCGCTGCTCGGTGGAGCGAAGCCCGCGGCGCGTCATGTAAGCCTCGAGGTCCGCGCGCAAGCGCTCGGCGTCCGGGGCCTTCAGCTTCTTCCCGCTGTGCGGGCTATGGGCTTCCCCGCTTTTCACGGGGCAACCTTCCCCCCCGCGGCGCGGGCGGTCAAGCGTCCCGCGCACCCCGCGGAACTGCTGCGGAATCCCGAAGCTTCAGAGCCGCGCGCGGATGACCGCGGCCAACGTGCCGGCGAGCGCGAACAGCGGCGCGGCCGCCACCGGCACCAAATTGAGCGCTGCCAGGACCGTCCCCGCGAGCGCTGGGGCGAGCGTGAGCGCCAACCCCAAACGCGCTTCACGCCGCGCGTCGTGCGCGAGGCGCACCGCGTAGGCAGCGTCGCGAACGTCATCGGATGCGAGCTGTACGCTCCACTCCGCGGTGCTCGAGCCTGCCGCAGACAGCGCGATCGAAACATCAGCCGCTGCCAGCGCGCTGTCGTCTGTGGGACTACGGCCAATGACGGCTACGACGGCACCGCTGTCGGCTAGGCGCTTGATCTCGTCTCCACGTTCGG
>DATCFJ010000539.1:0-13458 GCA_036509605.1 Polyangiaceae bacterium
CTGGAGACTGGCCGAACACCGAAGCGACCGCCCCCACCACCGACGACCAGAGCCCTTTCCTGTCGACGTCGATGTCGCCGACGGGTGTGAACGTGACCTCCGGCGGTGTTGCTGGCGTGAACCACAAGGACACGATGTGAGCGCCGGGCGCATAGGCGATGTCGAGAGTGCCGGGAATGGTCGCGGTCATGGCGAACTTGACATATTGCTGAATCGCGAACGACCCGCCCGCTTTGTGCTCTTGCTGCTCGGCCCATTGCCAACCGTTGCCGGACAGCGCCACAGTGACCTTGGTGCCGACGTTGCTCACCTTGCACTGCCTAATCCACATGATGCCGGTTACCACGTCCGGGCGATCCGGAGCCCGCAATGGGCGAAACTGACCGCGCACCAGCTCGCACGCTTTAGCCGACGGGAGCTCAGTGAGCATCACGCGTAAATCGCTGTCGCCAACCGCGCCGCGCTCCACCGGTTTGGCGCTGGGCACGGGCTCGGTCACAGCGGCGCTCTGTTCGATGGCGGGAGCGCTGTGGCACGCCGTCGACGACGCGACCAGAACCGCTAAGGCCACCGCTCGGCAGCGCTCAAGCATTTCCATGTGCGCCGGGCTTCCTCGCCATTCCGCTGAACCCAAGCCCCAGAACGGTAAACCGAGCTTCGGTCCGCATACCTTGCATCTCGATCGCGACATAGACGTCATTGTTGACCTGCGATAGTTGGGTCAGATTCTGAGCCATACGGGGCCTCCTTCAGCTGGACAAGGGCGACGACCCACGCCAATTCCAGTACGCCACTTGGTAGGTGAGTAGGCCTAACGTCGACGCCAGCGCAGCCTTGATGATCCACTCGTGGACGCCCGAGTGCCAAACGATAAAAAAGGCCAAAAACACGAGCGGGTGCAGCACGAACAGCACTGCGTGGAGCCAGGTTTCCAGCGGCTCACACAAGCGCGCATGCACGAATTCGTCTTTAGTGATGAACAGGCACGAGAACGCGCATAGCGCCACGTAGACGGGCAGAGCGTTCGTGCTCCGCGCTGGCACCGCGACGAGCCAGGCATAGCAGAGCGCGGCAGTCAGAGTGTCCAGTGGGTGGCCCACGCGTTCCCAGCGTGGCAAGCCGCGCTTACGATGGAAGACGAGCTCATCCACCGACATGACGAGCCCTTGCAGAACGGCTGGCAGCAGCAGAAGCGCCAGCAATTTTAGTGCTTCCTGAAGAGGCCGCCGCAAACGCTCAGGCCGGGCCCGAATGCTAGGCTCAGCACGGTAGCTCCGGGCCGCACACGCTCGTCGGACACTATCCTCTGCCAAACATGAGGCAAGGTGGCGGACGACATATTTCCGTAGTCGAACAACACGTCGCGGCTCGCTTGTACTTGCGCTGGATCGAGCTCGAGGATCTCGCGCACGCGGTCGATAATCTTCGGGCCGCCGGGATGTACCGCGACCACGGAGCGGCGCAACTCTGCGCCGAGATTCAGGCCAGATTTCTCGAACAATTCCGTCACGAATGGGCGCAGCGCGCTTGCGATGCGCTCTGGCACGTCGCGAGTCAACGTCATGTGCATACCAAAATCTCCCACGGTCCAGCCCATGGAATCAGCCGAATTGGGCAGGATCTGCTCGCTCAGCGCGAGCAGCTCTAGCCCTGGGCCAGCCGCGCCGTCGCGCATCGAGTAGCGCATGAAGCCGTCTCCAAACAAGCTTTGCACGACGCACTGTTCGGCGGAGTGGTCGCTTGGGTCCAGGTGCAAAGTGCACAGCTCGGTGTGTACGATGTCCACGCGGCGCTCGGCCCGTGACCCCCGCAAAGCCGCCGGAATTCCGAAATGGCCCGCCGCCATTCGGATTGCAGGAAACGCCGCGTAGCAACCCATATGGTAGGCGTGCGTCACCTGCGTGAGCGCGCCCCAACCCTTGCTGGCCACGACACGTTGGGCCCCACTGGGCGCAACGTACCCGGTACACGTAACGTGAATGAGCTCGCTCGGTGCCGAGTTTTCAGCGGCAAATTCACGCTCGAAGTAAGCATTGACGACCTCAGCGAATACCTGCGACCGCGCCGACGAGCCCTTACCTCGCGGGTAGTGGCTGACATCGTAGAGATCGAGCCCCTCGGGGCCGCCCAGATCGGCAGTCACGTGGCCGCGCGCGCCGATCCGGTCCGGACCGCACGCACAGCGCTCGACTAGCTTCGAGAAACGCAACGCGAAAGCCGCGCGCTCGCTATCGGACAGCGACTGCAACTTTGCCTCGGAAGCAGCGTGAATTTCGCCCAGCCATTGCAAGGCGCTGCGCTGCGAAAGCTCATACTGAGGTCGCCGCATCGAAAAGTTCGTTAGCATCAACATGTGGCTGGAGCGCAGAGCGCGAAACCCGTAGTTGCAAAGAGCATGCCTCCGCGCGGGGGCGGTTCGATGCAGCGTTTCTAACTTTCGGCGTGCTGTGCGGCGTGGCGCAAGTGAGGCAATTCGCGCATCCGTGTCAGCTTGCGACTCTCGACGAGCCACACGCGAGCGCATGCTAACAACGGTGTCGATGCCTGACGCCGCGCGACTACGCGCCTTCTTGAAGCTTGGCCGACCGCATTTTTTGATCGGCGGGCTGCTCCTGTTTGCGCTTGGCTCGCTGTTGGCCAGAGCGCAAGGCGTCGGCATCAACTGGCAGCGCTACGTCTGGGGCCAAGCCACCATTACAGCCGCACAGTGGATGACGCACTACTCGAACGACTACTTCGACTTGGACGCCGACCGTGCCAACGTAACCCCCACGCGCTGGTCCGGTGGCAGCCGTGTGCTGGTGAACGGCACTGTCGCGCCGCGCGCTGCGCTCGCGGGCTCGGCCGTACTCGGAATAGCCGCGCTGATCGCTGCTCTTGCGCTAGCGGCTCGACCCGACAGCCCACCGCTGGTGTTGCCGATTGCATTGCTCATTATCGCGCTCTCGTGGTGTTATAGCGCTCCGCCGCTGCGCCTGCTGAGTCGTGGTCTCGGGGAAGCATCGACGGCGTTCGTGGTGACGCTGCTCACGCCGATGCTCGGCTTCTATGTGCAGAGCGGTGCGCTGCGCCCGCTGCTGTTTTTGGCCTGCTTCCCACTGTGCTGCCTGCAATTCAGCATGCTGCTGACGATCGAGCTGCCAGACGCCGCCGGCGACGCAGCAGACGGCAAGCAGACACTCGTCGTACGGCGCGGCGGCGCGTGGGGCGCGCGCTGTTCGGTGGCCCTGCTCTTCGTGACCTTCGGATCGCTACCAATACTCTTCCTGCTGGGTTTGCCGGTGCGGATCGCGATTGCGGCCGCCTTGCTAGCGCCACTCGGCCTCTGGCAAGCCGTTCGGCTCGCGCGGGGCGCCTTTCGAGATCCAAAGCGTTGGGAAAGCCTCGCCTTATGCAGCGTGTCCCTGCTCGCGCTTACGACGCTCGCCGAGCTCACGGGAGCGGTGCTGACCATCGTGGCCCTGCACTAGGGCAAGCGTAGCATTTGAGCTTTACTGATACTCTGACTGGAGACACAGACGATAACCCTTCAACCGTCGCCGTATTCGTCGTGTCGACGGAGCCAGAACGGGCCGCGGTCAGCTTCGTCGCTTTCGGGTCGAAGGCAACACGCGAATGCAAACTGAACAGCGCGGCCGCGCATCACTGGCATTTACGCAGGCCGAGGAAGGGCGCGGCGGCGCAGGTGGTGCTGGCGCAGGTGTCGTTTTTGGTGCAGTAGGCGCCGGCGGGCGCTCGGCAGCTGCCACCGGTGCACGCCGTCGCGAGCGGGCAATCCATATTGCTGGAGCACGTCGCGCACTGGCCGAGGTGGCACGAATGAGTGAAGCAGCTCTGCGCGGTGCAGGCCTCGCTGCCCGTCTGGATACACGTATGGCTGGTGGTGGAACACGACTGCGACGCGCAATCACTGGCCGCCGCACACGGATACCCACCCAAGAACAAACACGCGCCTGCATTGCATTTACCGCTCGCGCAGTCAGTGTCACCGCCACACGCAGCACACACGTTGGCGGCGCAGCGGCCGCTGTTGCAGGCGGCGTCCTCGGCACACGCGTCGCCGTTGCCGAGCTTACACAAGCCCGCGCCGCAGTGGCCATTGAAGCAGTCTGTGTTCTGCGTGCATGCCTCGCCGAAATGCGACTTGCTCTGCGAGCTGACGCATGCCCCAGAGCCATCACAGATCGCGTTAATCAGGCAAAAATTGGCAGAATCATCCACGCCGGCGGGGAACTTCGCGCAGGTCCCCAGCCGACCTGGGACCGAGCAGGACTCGCACGAGCCCGCGCACGTCGCGGCGCAAGCTGGCGGCGGCTGGCACAGTAGCGGTGCGCCAGAACAAATACCGCTGACGCAATCAGCGGCGACCTTACATTTCTGCTGCGGCGCCGTGTCCTTGCATTTGGTGCTGCACGAGCCGCCGCAGTCCACGTCTGTCTCGTCGGCATCTTGGGTGCCGTCGCTGCAATGAGTCGCCACGCAGGCGCCGTTGCCGTCGCACACCACCCCGCCGTTGTCCTTGCACGCGATACCCAGCACGCGGTTGGCCGTGCTGCAGGTGTGCGTATCGACCTTGCAAACGTTGACCTTGCAGCTCGCCTTTGGCGCGGGGCAATCAGTCGCTAGCAGGCACTCGACGCAGTTCCCCCCGCGGTCGCAGACGCTGCCGCCGTGATCAGTGCATTCGGTCTCGGCTGCCGCGTTCGCCGTGGCGCAGCTGCCGTCTAGGCAGATGGCCTCGGCACAGCTCGTGCCCGTTGCCGGACAATCAGTGGCCGCGTTCACACACGGGACTGAGCTTGCGCCGGCTTCTGAGGTGCCAGCGCTCCCGGAGTCCGAATTGCCAACACCCGCCGCGCTCGAGCCACCTACGCCCGCGCTATGGCCCGCAGCGCCAGCGCGGCCGCTCGCACCGGAATCAGCAACACCGCCGGAGCTCGCGCCACCACCCGCCGTGTCGCCTTTGCTCGTAAAGGTGCTGCCGCATGCAGCGACCAGGAAGATAGAGACCGTGGCAAAGAGGAGAACCGCGCGAACCCGCATCTTGCTAGATCTAACACACGAAATCAGCGCGCGTCATTGCTGAGGCAAAATCCTGCCCGCGCCGACGACCCAGGTGGTTGGCGCTCGCGATCCAGCAACGCAGCTCACCGCACGCAGGGTTGCCGCGTCGGTACAAGCTCTTCGGAAGGCGCTGTCGCGCGCACCCTCACAGACTCGCTTCTATGTAAAACTTCTACATAGAAGCGAGTCTGTGAGAAGGGCTGCGCCGCCGATGACCCCTAAGCGCGGCGCGCGAGGCCGATCACGGAGTCGTGGAAGGAGGCGCGCAGAAGCCGACGCAGGTCGAAAAATCCGTCCAGTCGAGGCAGTCGAGCTGCAGCGGGTATTTGACGTGAATGCCGGAGAAGTAGCTGCACGTCTCGGGGCTGCAGGGCGTGACCTGACCCGTGGGGTCAGGGTTGAACGGCCCGGTGCCCTGGATCGGGCATGCGCGCGATGCGTCCGCAAACACGGTGCCTGGCGCGCCGCCGTAGTACGACATCGGGTGGTAGTAACCGGCGCGTAGGAACGGGTCAGTTGTGGTGAACGAGGTATCGAGCAGCCAGGCCGGAGGATCGGTCAGTACTGACGCGCCGTCTGCGGCCAGCACGAAGCCGGGGAAGCCAGCAGCGCACAGAGCCGCGCACGCAGCCGGCGTGTCGCACTTCTGACCCGTGGTTTGATTCGGAAACGCGACCGTGTAGATGGCATTCTGCTTCAGCGGCGCGAGGAACGGCTGCGGCGCGCCAGTGGCGTCGAACTGGCCGTTGTCTTCGGCCGGCAGCTTCGGTAGCAGCGGAATGACTCGGTCGATCACGTCAGAGTTGATCGGATTGACGATGCGATTCTTCTTCCACACCGGACACTGAGTAACGCCGCTCTGCGCGAAGCTGGCTTGGAACTTGGCGTAGCGGCCAGCCATGCACTCTTTGGCAAACGGCAGCCGCCCGGTGCGAAGCTGCAGCGAAAGCAGTGAATCAATCGGGCGGAGCCGGGTTGGGTCGAGCGGGCAAGTGCTGAAATTTCGCTTCAGGATGCCGTCCGCGTTCACCGTAAACGAGTCAGGACCAATGGTACCCAAGCAGTCCACGGTGTCCGTCGCGAGGGCGGATTCATAGGCATTGAACGACGTGCAGTCTTGCACACCGATCCTGACGTTGACGTTGCCTTGTCCGAGCCCAACGTCCCCCTCGCCAGTCTCGAAGATGAACCAGGCGTTGACCGTTTGTCCGAGCTTGATCTCGAAGATCGTCGGGTTCGGCGTGACGAGCGTCGCGGGGACCGCTTTGAACACCGCGCCAGCTTCGGCACCTTTGCGCTCGAGAACCCAGCCGTTGGCGAGCAGCGCTGAGTAGCGGCCTACCGTTAGCGTTTCCGTATCGATCGGGAGGTCGGCGGGGGGCTGGATCACTCGCGGCGAGCTGAGCGGTGTGCCCGTGATCGTAAACTTTGCGTTCGTCAGCCGGTAGTTCACCGCCCCGACGACGCTGGTCAGCGGAAGAGTCACGGTGCCGGTGTTCTCGTCGCCCGCGTTCGAATCCGAGGGGGTGCTGGAGCACGCGCACGTAGCCAGCAGTGCCAGAGCCACACCTAGTAATTGCTTGAACATACGAATACTCCTCACACTCGCTTGAACGGGCCGCCTCAACGAAACCCAACGGAGGGACGTTCCCGCCAATCCTTCTATCCGAGCCCTCGCCCGCCCTCAAGTGACGATCTTTACGAGGATCACGACACAGTGCGGCACATGGCCCGAGAACCACAATGGATTTGGAGAGATCGGAGCCTTGCGCGCTCGCCTGAAGCGTGGCCGCTTTTTTCATGTACTATCCGCCCCAAGAGGATGTCCGGCTTCTTGCGACCTTGGGTGTTGGTTGGCGCCGTGATTGGCATTGCGACCTGCTGGTCGTGCTCCGATAGCGATCACGTGACGCTGCCCAGCGGCACAAAAGCCGGAGCTGGAGAAGCCGGCGCCACCACCGAAAGCGGCACGGCGGGCGCTGAATCAAGTGTCAGTGGCGGTCCCACGGCAAACGCTGGAGACAATTCGGGACCGGGCTCGGCCGGCTCCGCCGGAGAAGACTCCGCTGGCGGTGCAAGCGGGAGTGCGGCTCCGAGCGGCAGCGCGGGCTCGGGTGCTGGCGCGAGCGCTGGCGGAGGCTCGAACGCCGGCGGAGGCACGGGTACGGGAGAAGCGCTCACGTTTTGCCCGCGGCTCATCTCGCCGTCGGTTTCCGCGTTCAACGTGAGCCGGGACTATGACCACGCCGTGTTTGCCGACTGCCGCGTGAAGTGGGTCTCGAATCTGTACTTGAAGGCCGGCCCTGGGGGCACCAGCGAGCGCGACACGTTCCTGAACGATTTGCTCACCTGGAGCGTGGAGCTTTGGGGCTGCCAACCGCCGCCCGTCGACACCTTCGCGCTTATATATCAGGCGGCGCCGCTCACCTCCGCAGATGCCAAAGCGCTCATCGACGACTACGTCAGCGTCGCGACCACCGACCTAACGCTAAGCGCCGCCGAGAGCGACGAGATGCGAGCGGCGCTCGGGCGCCTGAGCCAGCAGACCATCGCGGCAAACTCGTCAGACTATTCGCACTCGTCCTGCGGCGGCGTGAGCGGTACCAGTGGCACAGCCGGCAGCGGCGGAACTGCCGGCAGCGGCGCAGGCACGGGCGGCTCGAATCCCTAACGCCATGGCCCGCTCGTACGTCAGTCGATGCGCGTCGCTCGGCGTTGCCGCGCTACTGGTGCTCGCCCCGTTCAGGGCTCGGGCTCAGTCGGACACGGAGAGTGCGCTCGCGGAAGCTTTGTACCGGCAGGCTCGCGAGCTGATGGCAGCGGGCAAATACTCAGAGGCCTGCCCCAAGCTCGCCGAGAGCTATCGCTTGGATCCGGGCACCGGAACGCTGCTCAATTTGGCGACCTGTCGTGAGCTAGAGGGCAAGCTGGCCACGGCCTGGTTGCTCTATTCGGACGCGCTTTTGGCCGCGCAGCGCGACCGGCGAGATGATCGCGAACAGTTCGCCCAACAACACTTGACGGAGCTCGAGCCCAAACTGTCGCGGCTCACGTTGGTCGTCCCGCCCGAAGCCGACGACCCTGACCTCGACCTGACGCTCGACGGCGCGCGCGTCGCCGCGGCAGCGCGCGGCGTGCCCACGTACGTCGACCCTGGGACTCATACCGTGCAGGCGAAGGCCCCTGGCAAGCGCGCGTGGTCGCAGACCATCGAGATCGCTGCCACGGCCGAGCAACGCGTGGTCTCGATCCCGAAGCTCGAGCAAGCCTTGCCCGAAGAGCCCCCACCCGCGCCGAAGCCGCCCATCGCGGCCCAGCCAGAGCCGATTACCCCGCCCCCGGTTGCCAGGACCCGGCCCACGCCGACCGCGGTGTACGTCGCGGGCGGTGTGACTGCCGCCCTAGCCGCGGCCGCCTCGGTTACCGGAATCATCTACCTCGACCAACGCTCGACGTATCACACGTATTTGATGAACCACGACAACCTGCCCTCGCAGCAAGCCGCATCACTGCGCGATTCGGCTCGGCTCGTCGGCGGCTTGAACGTGGCTCTGTGGATCGCAACCGCGTGCGGCACCGCGTCCACACTGTACCTGTATCTAGCTCGCCCCGAACGGCTCGAGCCCGCGCCGGCCGCAGCGAACGGAGCTCGAGCCACGCCTCGCATCGCGCCCGTGCTCGCACCGGGCTACGCGGGTGTTGGCGTTAGCGGGGGCTTTTGAGCGCCGTGACCCGAGCTCGGCTCAGGGCGAAAGCCCCCTTCTTAGCCGCAGTAGCCAGCGTGCTCGCGGGCTGCATGTTCGTCGCGCCGCTCGATGAGTACCCGAGCGGAAAAGCGACACCCGCGGCAACGGGGGGCAGCAGCAATCTGGGGGGAGCAGCCGGCGCGCTCGATAACACTGCGGGCAGCATGGACATCGCGGGCGCCGCAGACAGCGCTGGCACCGGCAACGCAGGCGCGCCAAGCGGCGGCGACACCGGCGGCTGCCGCACGAATCAAGACTGCGTCGCGAGCAGCGCCGACGAGCCGTACCTGTGCCGCTCCACGGATCACACCTGCGTGGCGTTGAAGACCGAGGAATGTCCGCTGGCGTACGGGGACGCGAGCGATCCGAATGCCATCTTTTTTGGGGCTTTCGCGACGCTCAACGCCTTGGTGCCGGAAGACAACGCGATCGTCTGGGCGCACCGCTTGGCGCTCAACGAGCTGAGTGGCGACGCGAACGGCGGCTTGCTCGGCGGCCCAAACGGCGCCCGCCGCCCGCTCGTGATGGTGGTCTGTAACAACGCCGCAGACACCGTGGACAAGGGCCTCAGCCACCTCGCCGACGATTTGCTCGTGCCGGCTGTGCTGGCCACGCTCAAGCCGGGTGACCTTCGCCGGGGCTTCGAGGCCCATCGCGCCAAGCGCGACATCTTCTACCTCAGTCCGACTGCCGCAACACGCGCGGTCGTCGATGAAGACGACAACGGGCTGATCTGGAACATGCTCGGTCAGCCGAGCGATCTGGCGCCCACCTACGCCAAGCTGCTCACGCTGTCAGAAGCTTACGTGAAGGCGCAGCGCTCGCTCACAGCGCCGCTGCGCGTGGCACTCGTCACGACCACTGACGCATTCGATTCCGAGCTTGCCAGCTTCGTGGAGCCGGTGCTGACCTTCAACGGTGTGAGCATCACCAAGAACAGCGATGCCGGCAACTTTGCCGGTTTCACTGTCGACACCAGTGACCCCCAACCAGAAGCCTGGGCTCAAAAGATCGTCGCGTTCCACCCGGACATCGTGATTTCGGCCGCCAGCGACACATTTTCGCAAAAGGGCGGGCTGCTCGAAGCACTCGAGATCGACTGGAACGAGAGCGATCTAACCGCGACGCGGCCGTTCTACATCCTCTCGCCGTACAACGCGGGCGACCTCAGCAACGTTCGCGACTTGATGAGCAGTCTCATCCACGATGGGATCGACTCCATGCCCTATCGTCGCTTCGTGGGCGTGAGCATTGCCGGCGCTGTCGACCTGACGTTGCAAAACCAATATGCCGCACGGCTCCGCACGGCATTCCAAGGCGCCTACGCTGACTCCGGGAACTACTACGACGCTTCCTATTTTCTCGCGTACGCGATGTCAGCCGCTGGCGCGTCGCCGCTCACTGGCTCCAGGATCGCCGCCGCCATGCCCCGGCTGATCAACGGCAAGGCATACGACGTCGGCCCGACCAACATCAGCATGGTCTTCCAGGCGCTGTCGAAGCCGGCGTCGACCATCGAGCTCGACGGCACGCTCGGCCCACCTGATTTCGATGCCAAAACCGGCGTTCGGCACGACGAAGGCAGCGTGTTTTGCTTCGCGTCGGACAAAGGGGTGCTGTCTCCCCTGCCCGACGTTTTGCGTTACAACACTGAGCTCGGCCAGTTCGAAGGAACCTTCCCGTGCTTCAGCAACTTCTATCCCTGACCGACAAGCGCGCCGGCTTCCTCTTGTGCTGTGCGCTGTGCCAGTGCTGTTCGTCCAGCGCGGCCGAGCCAGGGCTCTCGGTCGCGCGCAGCGCTATCGTGGGCGGCGAGCCGTCGCCCGCGGGCATGCAGGATGCAGTGTTGCTGCTGCGCACCGCGGTCGATGGCCAGGAGCTGCTCTGTACCGCAAGCCTGGTGGCTCCGAACCTCGCGCTCACGGCTCGCCATTGCGTGGCGCACCTCCAAGACGGCCCGTTCAACTGCTCAGTCAAAGGCGAGCTATTGGACAACCCGACGGGCGCCGGGCGCATCGGCCTGGATCTGCCAGCCAGCTCGCTCGAGTTTTACGGCGGCGCGCTGCCACGCACCACGCCGCTCGCACATGGCCTCAGCATCGTGTCCACGCTTTCAGGCACGATCTGCGTCAATGACATCGCCTTCATCGTGCTGGATCGAGCGGTCGCGCGGCCAGTGTTACCGCTGCGGCTACGCGGGCGGGCGCAGGTTGGCGAGGCCGTCACGCTAGTGGGTTATGGCTTGGTGAGTGATACCCAGCAGACCATTGATTTTAGCAGCCAGCCGCGCGCGCAAAAGACGGGGCTTTCGATCACCGGCGTGGGCCCAGACTCGCTCGCCGACGGGGTGACCACGGTGCCGCCACGCGCAGTGTTGCTCACGGGACCCTCCGGTTGCATCGGTGACAGCGGCGGTCCCCTGCTTGCCGCGAGCAGCGATGCCGTGCTCGGCGTGTATTCGTTGCTCAATGGCGCCAGCTGCAGCGACTCGCACGTCCGTCATCAGTTGGTGCACGTGCCCGCGTTTCAGACGCTGATCGCGCAAGCCTTTGCCGCGGCAGGCGCTGACCCAACGCCGGAAACGCCGCTTGGAGATCTCGGAGCGGCCGGCGCAAGCGCAGACGCGGGTGCAGGCGGAGGCCCGGGCCCCGAGGCAAGTGCTGGAGCGGGCGGCTCCGATGCGGATGCCAACGCTGATGCCGACGCCAGCGCCGATGCGGGGACAGCGACTCCCACGGGCGGCGGTGCCTCGGCGAGCACCGGCTGCGCGACGGCACTCGGCCGCCCACGCGGGGGACTAGGAGCAGCCTGGCTCGGGCTGATGGCGGCTCTCGTAGGTTCGCGAGCACGCGCGGCGAGCACGCGGCGCTTGCGCCGTCAGTGACGCCCTTCGAGCGGATCGCTGGGCCGGCGCGGTGCCCCCGCAGAGGCAGCCGGCGGTAACGAGGCAGCGCTGTGAGCGACAGCCGGCGCCAGCGCAGCGCTGAGCGGCCGAGCTACTTTTGTTCGAGCGTTGTGCGGCGTCTCTGCCGGCGAAGCGCTAAACGCAGGCGCAGCGCTCGGAGCGACCGGAACCAAGGGCGGAGAGTTGGGTACGCCTTCGGGAACGACCCTCGGAAGCGAGCTCGACGCGCTCGCCGGCTCGGGCTTCCCGACGACAGCTGCTGCGGCGGTACCGGGGTCGGGTTCGGTTCGAAACGGCGCGCGCAGCAGCCAGAAGAGCCCGCCGAGCGCGACCAGCACCGCCGCCAGCGCCACCAGCGCCATGCGTGAGCGCCGCTGAAAACGGCGATCGACCGACTGCGATGCGGCCCAATGCGTTTCCGTGCGCGACACGAGCTCAGACGCTGTGGGGATGGCACCGAGCTCGATCCGAACTTCCTCGGTGTCCGCCTCGGGCAAGCCTCCGGCGCTCTTTAGAGTCGTCGTGGCAGGGGCCGGCGCTGGCTGGGATGCCGGCGCCGGCTGGGACGCCCGAATAATCCCTGAAATGCGCGAAATAGAAGGCAGAGAGGAGGCACTCGCGAAGGGCGCGAGCACCTCCGCAAACTCGGCGATCGTCCGATAACGCTCGTTCGGATCCTTGCGTAGGCATTTGGCGACGACAGCCTCTAGCTCCAGCGGCACTTCTGGCCGCCGTTCGCGGATGCTCGGCGTGGGATCGGACACGACTGCAGCGAGCACGGCGAGCGGGGATTCTCCCGGGAACGGCCCCTCACCGGTCAGAAACTCATACAAGATTGTGCCGAGTGACCAGATATCCGTGCGCACGTCGACGCTCTTCGGCCTGCGCACTTGCTCGGGCGACATATAGGAGGGCGAACCGAGCACCGAGTGCGTGGCGGTCAAGCTCGTCGGCAGCTCGAGCTCTCCCTCCTCCGGAACGAGCGCTTTCGAAATGCCGAAGTCGAGCACCTTCACCAGCGGAGAGCCGTCCGGGCGGTGCGTAAGAAATAGATTCGAAGGCTTGAGGTCGCGATGAACGAGGCCGATCGAGTGCGCCTCCGCCACTGCTTCACAAGCCTGCAGCAAGTAGTCGATCGCGAGCGGTATCTCGAGCTGCCCGCGCTCGGCGATCTCGGCGGACAAATCACGACCGAGCAGGTACTCCATCACCATGTACGGCGAGCCGTCGGGCAGCTTGCCTACGTCCAGGACGCGGGCGACGTGCTCGCTGCGAATTCGCACAGCGGCGCGCGCCTCGCGCAGAAAGCGCGTGACCGAGTCTTCGTTTTCGCTCAGCAGGGGCGAGAGCAGCTTGACGGCTACGCGCTGGTTCAGCTGCTCGTGCAGCGCCGCCACGACATAGCCCATCCCGCCTTCGCCCAGCACGTTCTCGACGCGGTACTTACCTGCGAGCAGATCGCCCTGCTGGACCATGCGAACGCCCAGTCTAACACAAGAATCCGCTCAGGCGACAACTCCGACTATTCGCACACGGGGGGCGCGTTCTTGAACAGCGAAGCTGCGCACGCATTGGCGCTCGAACAGCCGCAACTGCCCGAATAGCACTTGTCAAACCCCGGGGAGGTGATGGACGCGCACTGGTCAGAAGTTGCGCACCCGCAATGGGAATCCGCACCGCACACTGGCTTCCCTGAAGCCGCGGTGCATTGCCCATTTGATGAGCAGTCGCAGAGACCCGTTG
>DATCFJ010000540.1:0-3652 GCA_036509605.1 Polyangiaceae bacterium
GAGATACGAGCCTCGTGTCCGGCACGGTACACGCGCACCAAGATGTGCGGGTTCTGCGTGTCGCTAGTGGCGTCTACGGCGTTCTGCAGCAGATTCACGATCACTTGCTCGAGCAGCGGCGCATTGGCAAGACCGCGCACATGCCTGTCGCCCGCAAGCTCGACACGAACCGGCGAGCTGAGCGCGCCAATCGCACGCTCAGCGGAGTCCCAGAGCAGGGCTTTTTCGAGCACCGGCTGTGTGCCGCGCACCAGCGAGGTGACCGCGCCCATCACGTCACGAATGCGTCGCAGCGCGATAGCAACGTCGTCGACTGCCGCAATTCGCTCGTCTTCGGCGAGGCGCCGCGCGAGATCGGGCTCGCGTAAACACTCCACGCTGGCCAAGGCAGCCGCCAACGGATTTTTGATCTCGTGCCCGATCGTGGCGAGCACAGACTCGAGGATCGTCGCGGGCGTGCCGCGAGCCTGATCGAACACGTCTCGCGGTTGGCGCAGCAGCTCGTCTTGCGTGCGAAAGCGCCGCATGCACAATAGGACGTCGTCGCTCGCGAGCGGCCGGCGCAGCGTAAGCGTCGCACCAGCGGCCAACGCGGGCCCTTCGGGCTCGCCCGGTGCGAGTAGCACCAACACCTGCATCAGCGAATCCGGACGCGCGATGCTGCGCAGTAGATCGAACGCGCCGGGAAGCCCAGTCTCGATCACCGCGAAGCGCGGCACGAACGCCAGATCTTCGACGCGCGCCGACTCCGGCACCACCACAACGCTGAAGCCCGAGTCCTCCAGCGCGTCCGACGCCAAGCGCAGGTCTTCACCGGGGCTGGCGAAAACCAACACCGACGATTCGAAGAGTTGAAAGACGCCGCTGTCCGTGGCATCCGAAGCGAGGTCGAGGCCAACCTCGCGTAAGGCGCGCGGCGGGCGTGAGCGCGTACGGCCTACATTCGGCAAACTGTTCATGAGAATCGCCTAGGGCGTAACGCTAATGAACGGCTCCTAGGTCGAAGCGTTAAGAGCGAATGCCTTGCAAAGTGTCTTGCTCAGCCGCTTTTCGTGGGTGTTTCCGAGAGGCTAACGAAACGAGCGCGACATATCGTCAGAGTTGGAGCGCTGTACAGCCGGCTTCACGTAGCGCGAATTTTTGACCAGGCGGTCCAGCTCTTCGGCGTACAGCGCCGCATCTAGCGGCAGCTCGACGGTCTGCTTGGTGAGCCCGGAGTAAATCATCGCGTTCGATAGCTCGACGCTCGCCACTCCTTCGGTGGCAGGAGCGATCAGCGCTTCACCGTCGAGAATTGCGTTCGCGAAGTTGGCGATGATGCCGTTGTGTTGGCTTCCGCCAGCGGCAAGCGGGAGATGCACGGTCGACGACGCCGGCCTGGTGTAACGATCGGGGCTATTTTTGACGAATTCCATCATCGACGCCTGATTGCGGGTGTATTCGAGACCCGCGCTGTCCAGCACGACTTTGCCCAAGTCCCCCACGACTTCAAGCCGGTTGGTGCCCGGCGCTTCGCCAGTGGTGGTGACGAACACGCCGCTCGTTCCTTGTTCGTATTCGAGATATGCCGTGACCCGGTCCTCGACCTCGATGTCGTGAAAAGTACCGAAGCCACAGAACGCATGCACGCGCTTGGGCATACCGAACAGCCATTGCCACAAGTCCAGGTTGTGCGGGCACTGGTTGAGCAGCGCTCCGCCGCCCTCGCCGCGCCACGTCGCGCGCCAACCGCCGCTGCGGTAGTAAGCCTCTGTTCGAAACCAATCGGTGATGATCCAATTCATGCGCCGCAGCGTGCCAAGCTCACCGAGAGCAATCAGCTCGCGCAGCTTGAGAAAGCGCGGATCGGTGCGTTGATTGAACATCTCCGCGAAAACCTGGGCCTTGTTGGGTCGCCGCTCGAAAGCCTCGAGCATGCGCAAACAATCGGCCTTGTGCACGGCTAGGGGCTTCTCCGTCAGCACGTGAAGGCCTGCTGCCAGCGCTTCGATGGCGAGCGGCGTGTGGTCGTAGTGCGGCGTCGCAACCAAGACCGCGTCGGCAACACCGGCCACCAGCAGAGACCGGCTGTCGGCGAAGCGCGGCACGCCAGGGAAACGCGCCAGCGCCTCGGGATTACTGTCGCATACAGCGCTCAGGGTCGCGCGGGGGATGTTCCCCAAGGACAGCTCGCGGGCGTGCACCGCGCCCATGCTGCCTACGCCAATCACCGCGATTCGGACGTTACGATCTTCAGCCATTTCAAACCTTGCTTCTCGTTCGCTCGGGAGTCACTGCCGCGCCAATACCACGACGTAGTCGGTCTTCGGGAACTCGGCCTTGGTCAGCGCTTCGACCCGCGTTTGCACGCCCTTCGGGTCGCCCGCCGGCAGATGGTCTAGGCGAATCGTGACCGTGGTCTCGCCGTAGGCGGAGTGCACGTTCACGCTCGCGTCGGTGCCGATCTCGTCGTGAATCCGAGTACGCAATCGGCCCAGTGCAGCGACGTCGCTGTGAAACCCGCAGCCGCCCAGAGCCAGCCACGAAAGGCCGAACAGCAACCACAAGCCGGCGCGCTTTGTTGACTTGTCTTGGGCTCGCGGGCGCACGCGGCATTTACTACCATCGGCGCGGCAAGGGCGAAGGTTTGCGCATCGGGGCTTGCAAAAGCCGGCTCGAAGCCCGATGACCTTGGGCCATGGACCGCTTCGACTATCTCGTAATTGGCGGCGGCAGCGGCGGCTTGGCCTCGGCGCGGCGCGCCGCGTCGTACGGCGCCCGGGTGGCGTTGGTGGAAGCCGGCGAGCTCGGCGGCACCTGCGTCAACGTCGGCTGCGTGCCCAAGAAGGTGATGTGGAACGCGGCGCAGGTCGTGGACGCACTGCAAGCCGCGGCCGGTTACGGCTTCAACGTGCAGCTGCGTGGTCACGATTTCGCAGGCCTCCGCGCGCGCCGAGAGGCTTACATCGCCCGCATGCGCGACGTGTATCAGAAGAACCTGCACAAGGACAACGTGCAGCTGTTCAGCGGACACGCGCGGTTCAGCGGCACGCGTGAAGTCACGGTCGGCGGCGCGACACTCAGCGCCGCCCACGTGTTGATCGCCACCGGCAGCGCCGCCAGCGTTCCGGATCTGCCCGGCGCGGAGCTCGGCGTGATCTCTGACGGCTTCTTCGCGCTCGAGGCATTGCCGAAGCGCGTCCTGATCGTGGGCGCGGGGTACATCGCGGTCGAGCTGGCTGGCGTGCTGCGCGGCCTGGGCAGTGAAGTGACGGTCGCCATGCGCCATGACCGCCCGCTGCGCGGCTTCGACGCCATGCTCGGGGACGCGCTGCGCCACGCCCTGGAAAGCAGCGGCGTTCACGTCCTTCACGAAGTGAACGTGGCCAGAGTTGCCCAAAACGAGCACGGCGAGCGCGTCGCTACGCTCTCTGACGGCCGCGCGTTGCCGGCGGTCGATCTCCTGCTGTGGACCATCGGTCGCCACGCCAACATAGCAAACCTCGCGCTCGAGGTGGCGTCCGTGCAGAGCGACGCCGCAGGCCACGTCGTGGTCGACGATTGGCAGAACACGACCGCTCCAGGCATCTACGCGATCGGGGACGTCACGGGACGCGCCACGTTGACGCCAGTGGCAATCGCCGCCGGTCGCCGGCTTTCGGATCGCCTATTC